>DATLHW010000171.1:0-8625 GCA_035539675.1 Burkholderiales bacterium
GCCTGCCGATCCGTTGGATGCGGAAACAATCATGGGCGCCTTGGTTGATGAGGTTCAGATGAATACGGTTCTCCGCTATATCGAAGCAGGCAAGCGCGAAGGAGCCGCGTTGCTGACCGGCGGTGAGCGTGTGCGGGTTGAGACGGGTGGTTTTTATGTGTCGCCGACCGTGTTCGCGGATGTCGATAACCAAATGACTATTGCCCGCGAGGAAATCTTCGGTCCCGTATTGTCGGTACTCACCTTTGCCTCCGCCGAAGACGCGATACGCATCGCCAATCAGACTTCTTATGGCTTGCAAGCAGGTGTATGGACCAGCGATATCGCCAAGGCGCATAAAACGGCGCGCGCGCTACGAGCAGGAACCGTGCATGTGAATCAGTACGATGAGGACGATATCACCGTACCCTTCGGCGGCTATAAGCAGTCGGGAAATGGGCGCGACAAATCATTGCACGCGATGGAGAAATACACGGAGTTGAAAACGACCTGGATTAGCTTGGAGTAAAGGGGTGTCCGTCCGCCGTGTAATGCATAGATTATCCAGCAACATTCAGCGAACCATGGTCACATATATCGCGGCGTTGCCGTAGGCTATAACGATATAAACCAGCGGCATTCACAATGCTCGCACACGCAATAGTTAGACAATAAGCGGTCAATTGCCGTTTCTGGGATTATCTCTTGCTCGCGGTCGCAAGGACGCAGTGGACGTGGGTCGCTGCGCAATTCATGGGCGATACGAAATTCAATCGAGTTTTTTCAGAGGATTCCTTAAAACGAATTTCCATTGGCATACTCGCCATTTACCTGACCTGGATTTTATTTGGCCCCCTGACCCTGGGGCATGACACGATATTCGCGTTGGGTCTTTTAACGTCATGGCAAAAAGCATTATTGGCTGGAGATTGGTTTCCAACCTGGACGCCTTTTCACACTCATGGACTCGGCGCTCCTACCCCTTTTTTTTACCACAAGTTGTTTGATCTGATAGGGGGCGCTCTATCGGTTGCCCTCGATAATGTTTTGGCGGCGATGCATGCCGGCATTGCATTCTTCACGCTTGTCCTGCTCTATGGCGTTTATGCATGCGCCCTTCGAATGGGAATGAAGAAAAAGGAGGCTTTTGCATTGGCTGTGGCCGCTATTCTCTCTCCCTATGCGATAGCTGAATGGTTCGAACGTTCCGCTGTCGCAGAGTACTCGGCAATGGCGCTGACGCCTTGGATGATTGCTCAGGCGCTTGATGTTGAGCGAGGAAGCATAGGCGCTCGCACGTCGTTCCTGATATTTCTGCTGCTCTGCTTGCTGGCGGTTGCCCATCTGACGATTTTTTTGTTCGTCGTTGCCCTGCTGTTCTGCCATGCGGCGAGTTTGATGGTCAGGCGAAAGCCGGGAGGCTTCGGTTTGCTGTTGGTCAACGCAATCGCTTTGCTTCTGTTCATCTTTCTTATCTACGAGCCCTTTTCTTATTTAAGCTTGGAATTCAATCCGGATCGCGCGAGCCTGGTTAGACGTCCCGATGAAAACACGGTTCCATGGATCAATATGGTTGCCTCATGGCAGTACCCAGGACGATGGTTTGGATGGACGGTCGTTGCGCTGGTAGTCGCCTTGATAGCGTCTTTTCGACAACGACCATGGCCACATTTAGCGACAGCGAAAGTGATTGGTCTTGTCGCTATGGCGCTTATTGTGCTGATGTCGCCGATAGCGAATCCGCTATGGCGTTTGTCTGACCAGCTTTTATATATTCAGTTTCCCTGGCGCATGCTTGCGGTGGCCACACCGCTGATATTCGTTGCGTTCGCGGGCATGTTGGCGGAGATTGGCGACCGGCTGCGCCTAAAACTCCTGATCGCCATGCTGGGGTTGTCGATGCTGTACTCCGTGACGATTATTGGGGGGCTTTTCTTTCATAGGTATGCGAGAGACCGAGTTGTCACAGCAGAGCAAGTGCGCGAGGCGCCATTTGTAGTGGGAGCGGAAATTGGTAGCGAATATTTACCTGCAGCCTTTCGGCAATCGCTGTCTTTGAGTAGTTTGCCCGTTAATCCAATCCTCCCGACGCAGCGCATGCTTGTGGAGGCTATGAGCGGATGCGTAATTTCTCCCGCTCTCGAGCGACAGCATTTTCGTCTACTCCAAGCGCATGCGTCTTGTCACGTTAGCGGTCTAGTTAGAATTAACCAATTTTTCACGAGCTTTCTGGAGGCATATGCAGTAAGCGGATCCCAGGTCGTCAAGCCGGTGTCTGGCGCGCTTACCATCGACTTTGAATTGCCTGCGGGAGAATGGGAGCTTCGCGTAAGGGTGCGGAGTTATCTGGAGCTCGTTGCGTGGTCGTGGCAAAGGCGGCGTTTGTAATTCCTGGCCGTCCACCAGGAATTTAAGTACTGGGGATGAGTACGAGCTGGGAAGTGGATGGACTAGTCATTTTTGGCATACGCCCAGGAGGCGATACGCATGGCCAATCAGGCTTCTTATGGCCTGCAAACCGCTATAGGAGCATCCTCCCCTTCACGGGGAGGATGCCAAAATCACCGTATGATCTTGCCGTTTGCCCCGACAATTGTTTGCTCGGTGAATGTGGAGCCATTATGGTTCGTGGGAGAGTAACTTACAGTAAACCCACCTACATCGAATGGGCGCAAAGTTTCCATTGCATCGATGAATTTTTCTCGCGTGAGGTTTGGTCCAGCCTTGCGCAAGCCCTCGACAAATACCTTGGCGGCGATGAATCCCTCCATCGCCGGATAGGAGTAAGCGGTGCGATTGATAGTGGTCATGGCTCTTTGATAATCACGCACGACGGCGATGGCGTTGTTCCACGGATATGGCATTACTTGGACGATGCCAAGGCCGGCTCCCGCGGATTTTTCTTCAATCGAATCGTTGGACATGCCGCCAAAACTGACTGTTAAATAAGTTGGCTGAATTCTTGCTGTCTTTAAACGTTTAATGAGCGCTGCACAGGCGGGATAGGTGCAACCCATTGCAATGCCGGTCGGATTCGCTTTTATGATTTTCTGCGCTGCGTCTTCTACGTCGAGAGAATTACGTGGCACGGTCGCGGTTACGATGGGCTCCTGGCCGCGCGTTTTCATTGCGGCGACGACGCCATTCATTACCGCCTTACCGTAGGCGTCGTCTTGGTGAAAGATTGCGATCCTGCTTGCGCCGAAGGTATTTAACTGATTAACGATTGCAACGCCCTCATCGTTATAGCTGGCGCGAACATTAAAAATGTATCGGTTGAATGGCTCGCGAAGACTCATAGCGCCTGTGAACGGGCCGATGAATGGCACTTTCGCTTTGGTGAACACTGGGTTCGCGGCATTGCTGGTTGGCGTCCCGACGTAGCCAATCAGAGCAAAGACTTTTTTCTGTTCTATTAGTTGCGTGGTATTGGCTTCTGCCCGCGCTGGCTCATATCCGTCATCGAGCGTCACCAGTTCAAGTTTGCGACCGTGGACGCCGCCTTCTTTGTTTACTTTATCGAAATAAGCTTTAACCCCCACTGTCATTTCTTGTCCCAACCCCGCGGCAAGCCCTGTTAGCGGCGTGGATTGCCCCATCAGTATTGTTGTGTCGGTAACACCGCTTTCTGCTTGAGCAATACCGACAGAGAGTGAGGCGAAGGTTAAAAGGATGCTGCGGAATATTTTCATTATCTTTCTCTCCTGATGTATTCGTGTTTTTGATTGCAGAGTCGTAAAGAAAACGATTACCTAATTCGCTAGGATCCATTCGCGACTTCGTCGTATTGCTGAATGAAATCGAGGAGCGTATTTCTTAGGTGTTGTTTCAAACAGCATGTTGACAGGAACGAGAATCAGACTGCAACACTATTTGTCGTTGACGCTTTTCGATACGCGATTTTGGTTGAATTTGAGCAGGAGCAAAGCAGGCAGTCGCACAACAAAGCCGAAGACCAGACGAATATGCATCCAGGTAAGCAGTATGTTGTCCCGAAGATAATTGAAATGTGAAACGCCGCCTTCACACGGGCGTAAATACTTCACGGGCGTTGCTATATTGATCGGAGATATGCCGCGCCAACACAGACGAATCGCGGCCTCTGGATCGAAGTCGAAGCCGCGCATCCAACGTTGTCTTTCCATTATCTTGGCGAGAGGGGAAATCGGGTAGAGGCGAAAACCGAAAAGCGAATCGCCGACGCCTGCCCACAAAGTCTCAACGTTGGTCCACCAGTTCGATAGCTTTCTGCCATGTACACGAATCGAAGGCGCGCTTTCGTCGAATATCGGTAGACCGAGGACCATCGCATCGGGGTTTTTCTGCGACAGCGCCATGAACTCAGGAATTTTATCAGCCGGATGTTGCCCGTCGGCATCCATGGTGAGCACATGCGTGAATCCCGCCGCCAATGCTTCATGCAAGCCATGTAAAACAGCGCCGCCTTTTCCATGGTTGCGGGGAAGCACGTAAACCTTGAGGCCGGGATCGTTCTCAGCCAACGCTTCAAGCGCTTTGGCTGTTCCATCCGTGCTGCCATCGACGACGACCCATACGGGCTCCCAGAAGCGCCGCGCGTCGCGAACCGTTTCGAGCACTTTGGCGCCCGTGTTGTAACTGGGGATGAGTACGAGGTGGGAATTGGAAGGGATGGTCATTTTTATGCCGGCGTTGCTTAATTCTTAAAGCGCTACTTCTCCGCCTCAACCATGATTTTGGATTGGGAGAATACCCATGAAACGGCGAAGCCTCCAGCGACATATTGTTTTGTTTTCATCAGCGGACTATCGTCGGCGACGGAGCCGCTCAAATTGTCCCACCTGACGAAGCCGCCTACCCAAAAACGGCGGAATCGTTTACTGAGAGTCATCATGAGTTGCGTGCCGGAATACCCGCTCGATGCTTCATATGCAGGGCGCTCAGCAGTCGCATATGCGGGAGCTACGCCGTAAATGTATTCGTGATAACGCTTGTCAGAAAATATTGGCCCCGCTGAAGCTCCGAAATTCCATCCGGGGTTGCCCAGTACATCTTGGACATCCAGATTCAAATTTGGTTGGAAGATCCACCCAGCATGGTCGACATGGGAAAAGTCCGTGGCGATGACGGCTCGTAATGGCAGGCGCAGGTTTAGCTTAACCTTCGAATCGCTCGATCGATGCAGGAAGAAATTCAGCGATGGGCCGATTTCCACGGTCGGGTCCAGATCGGGCATGCCCTGCCTTGCTTGATTGTCTTCGCTGTCCACGGGCACCGAGCCATTGAGGCTGATGTCGACTTCCGCCTTGTCGGATTTGAAGAACAAACCTCGAACTCCACCGTCTTCCACTTTCAGGAATTCACCCCGATAAATGAAATAAGGCAAAGGCAGGACATATGACTGCCGTTCGTCCGATCCTCGGTAATCGGGAAAGTTTAGCGCCGCTAAACCAGCCCCGGCTTCCCACAAAGGGAACTGCTCTGCTCGACAGTTTTGGTGGGAGAGGAGGGCCAACGTCAGACAAGCGAAAAGGTTGGGAAAAGTAAACGTGCGACGTGCTGTCAATTCAATAACTCGCTTAATTAATTGGATGCTACGTCGGCGCTGATGGCGACACCTTCAACTTCGAGCTGCAGATCCGGACGGCAAATGTCGGCCTGAAGGTAAATGGCTTGCATGTCAGGCCCAAACGCCATGCGCAGATGGTCTTTTACGATGGATAAATCTTCCAGGTAACGAAGATAAACTTTCAGCAGCAGATCGGCTCCATTCTTAGAGGGCGTCCATCCGTGCAGGGCCGCTTGCGTGATGACTGAATTAATATTGGCGAATGTCTCACGGGCTTGCGCCAATGTGTTGCCGATATGCAGGGTGGCGTGGCCAACGATGCTTGCTGTGCCTGATATTAGAAGTAAAGATTGCTGGGGATTTCGCGACAGCATCGCCCGGGAAAACGTGGGGCTGCGTGGACCATATTGCGCGGGGTAGTTGTAAGCGCTAGTTTGCCGAGGATTCTCAATTGGCTGTCCCGCTCGCTTTGCGGCGAGAAAATAAACCACCAGCGAGCCGCTTTGGCTGCCTAGTGCGCAAGCGGCGGGAATATTCGTGCTGCCGATTTTGCGGCCTTTCTCGTCAAAGGCGTTGTGCCGCCCCACGCTAAAACTCTGATAGCGTTCGAGACCATCGGATATTTCCGTGATTTGCGGAAAATAATTCCAGACTCGTAGCAAATGCTGATAACCGCGGCGATCGATGAAGTCAAAAATTTGGCAATAGGCAAGGAACGCGGCGGCTTCGAGTCCAACGCCTTCATCGATTTCAAGGCAACCGAAAAGAAATTCGTCGTTGCTGCTAGCCGTGAGCCCTTCCTCTTCGTCACGCTTGACGGGCGTATTGCTGGTCCAGACTTCGAACGTAGCATCGTCATGCAATAGCGGCATGTCAACGCGAGCAACGGGAACGCCGAACGACGGCAGGGTGGGGGTAGGGGCGCCAAAGGCGACAACGCCAAGAACCTTTTCCTTATTTCTGGCCAGATGCGCATCAAGTCCTTCCGATGGCAGGTAGCACACGCCAATGGACGCTGCTGTCTGACGAGACTTATCCAAAACGTAGTCGGTTAAACTCCGAATCTTAGAATAACCGGTTCGCGTTCTTTCCATTCCGTAAAGCTTTCCCTTGAAGTTACCTAGGCAACCCGACGAATATGAATTTGCCGAGGCGCCATTCTGAGGCGCTCATTCTATAGCAATAAGCCGACTGACAATAAAACGCACGAGGGCCTTGGTTGTCATACGGCTTCTATTGAATTATTCTCAGCCCACTATGCCACGAATCCTCAAATACCTCGCCTTCGGGCTTGGCGGCTTGTTGGCGTTACTGCTGATAGCTGTCGCCATTATCGCCGCCACCTTCGATCCCAACGCTTACAAGCCGCAGATCATCAAGCTGGTGCAGGAAAAGAAACAGCGCACGCTGGCGATTCCAGGCGATATCAAACTCACCTTTTTCCCCAAGATCGGCGCTGATCTTGGCAAGTTGAGCATTTCCGAGCATAAAAGTCCGACGGTGTTCGCATCCGTGGAAAGCGCTCGGATTTCACTCGCGCTGCTTCCACTTTTGCGGAAGGAGGTTGTCGTCGACAAGATTAAAATTGATGGGCTGACGGCGAACCTTAAGCGCTATAAGGACGGCAAGACGAACGTCGACGATTTGCTTTCAAAAGAAAAAGAAGAAGAGCCGTCTCAGGCGGTCAAATTGGATATCGACGGCGTATCCATCACCAATACGAACGTTTTCTTCGATGATCAGATGGCTGGTAGGAAGCTGGAGCTTACCAAGGTCAATTTGAATACGGGAAAGATCGCTAATGGCGCGCCAAGCGACTTCAAGCTGACGGCGGATGTTAAAAGCAACAACCCACAGCTTGCCACGCAGATCGACATTAAAAGCGGCTTCACTCTGAATTTGGAGCAGGCTCATTATGTGTTGAAGGGCCTCGACGCCCAGGTCAAAGGGCAGGCGGCGGGATTTTCGGATCTGGTTGTCAAGCTGGAAGGCGACGTGGATCTCAAGCCGAACGCCAAGCAGATCACCTTGGATGATTTGAAATTGTCAGCTAATGGTAAGCAAGGCCCGACCACGATGGAGGCGAAATTTGCCGTACCAACGCTGGCGGTCACGGATCAAAAAGTGAAGGCTGGCAAGATCGCCGGGCAAGCGAAGCTCTCCGATGCAGGCAAGACCATCGATGCGAATTTTTCCGTGCCTTCCTTTGATGGAACGCCGCAAGCGTTCACCATTCCTTCCTTGGGTCTCGATGCAGTAATCAAGCAGGGTGAACTCAACGCCACGGCCAAACTGACTGGCGCAATCAATGGCGATCTCGATAAGCAAATTTTCACTTCTCGGGAAATCCGGCTGGATCTGGATGGAAAAAAAGGACGTACCGCCATCAAGGGCGTCTTGACGACGCCTTTTACGGCGAACATGAACGCGCAAATAATCGAACTGGCGAAGATCGTCGCCGATTTCGCGTTGCCTAATCCCGCTGGCGGCGTAATGGCATTTAAAGCAGGTGGCAATTTGAACGCCAACTTGGCCAAACAGACGCTTGCCGCCCATCTGAACGGCAAATTGGATCAGAGCACGATCGATGCAAAATTTGGCCTCGCCAAATTTACGCCGCCTGCTTATAACTTCGATATCTCGATAGACCAAATTGACGTTGATCGTTACACCGAAAAGAAACCGGACGCGGGTGGCGCGACGGGCAAGCCGGCTCAAGCTACTCCTGCCGCTGAGCAGCCGATTGATCTATCCGCGTTGAAAGATTTGAACGCCAATGGCAGCGTTAAGATCGGCTCCCTCAAGGCGGCTAACATTCGGGCATCCAATGTTCGGATCGATATTCGTGCGGCTGGTGGGAAATTGGAAGTAAGCCCGCTTAGCGCAAACCTTTACCAAGGTTCTTTGGCCGGCGCCGTAACGGTGGCCGCGACGAATCCGCCCCGTTTTGCCGTCCGCCAGAATTTAACGGGCGTGAGCATCGGTCCCTTACTCAAGGACGCGATAGGGAAGGAGCCCATTGAAGGTCGCGGCAGCATTCAGCTTGATGTCACCACGCAGGGCGCTGTCGTATCCGCAATGAAGAAGGCGCTGGACGG
>DATLHW010000172.1:0-5625 GCA_035539675.1 Burkholderiales bacterium
GGATCACCGCGCCACAATGTTTGAACTTGCTCTATCTCTTGAAACATCAACTCGCGATGATTTCCAAACGTCTCGGGCGCGAGCACGAAGTCGTTCGGATGCCAGCCGGAAGCGAATGCAATGCCGACGCGTCCATTCGAAAGGTTGTCGACCATCGCCCATTCCTCGGCGACAAGAATCGGGTTGTGCAGGGGCAGCACAATGCTACCGGCGCGTAGCTGAATGCGCTTCGTCTCGCGGGCAAGCGCGGCGGCCAGCACCGCGGGATTAGGCGAAAGCCCGCCGAAGGAATGAAAATGTCGCTCCGGCATCCATAACGCGGCAAATCCATGGACATCGGCAAACCGCGCGCTCTCTACGAGCAAGTTATATTTTGACTCGTCATAACCCGATTCATAGTTACCGAAGAAGGAGAGGCTGAACTGCATCGGTTTTGCATTTGATCGGGCTTCCCGTTGATCGATCGCGCGCATCTTGTCGCCCGCTTGATCCTGGAACTTTGAGGCGCCAATTTTGTATCGATCCCAAAAGCCGGCTGGCAAACCCGCCGTGCTTTGTTCTCCGCTTACCTTCGAAGGCGTGCAAGCGGCGCTTGTCGCGTTCGCCTTGTTAATTTCATTGTCAGCGTTCACTGGAAGCGATGCTGAAATTGATTCGGGTTTCGATGCCTCGAATTGAGTCGCTGACCTTGTCGCCTCCGGATAAAAACCACCCTCGCGCAAATCACGGATGCTGGCTTCGAACGCTTGGACAATCTGGTCCATATCAGCCTGAGTATGCGCAGTTGACACAAACATGTTGCGCCCTTCCCAGATGTACAACCCATGGATTGCTGCGTGGTAGAAGAGCAAGTCCACATTGTGAAAAGCGTTGAGGCGAAACAACGAGCCGCAGTGCACGGCCTGTACGGATAAATTGGCTTTTGTAAAAAGGTGATTGAGTCGTTCAACTAACGCTTGCGTTCGAGCGTTGAGTTGCTCTTGTAACGAGGGTCCCTCCGCCAAAAGTTTTTGCAACACGGCGCGGCTGGCCGCCAGCGCCAGCGGATGTTTGCAAAACGTGCCGGCAAAAAACGTCGTTGTTGCTTGTGGATAGGAACCATCGCCATACTGCCACTGACCGCCATCGACGGCGTCGAGATATCTGGCGGCGCCTGCCACCATTCCGATGGGCATGCCGCCGCCCACAACTTTTCCGTAGATGCCTATATCTGCTTTGACGCCGTACCACGCTTGCGCTCCACCCGGATGGAGGCGAAAGCCGGTAATAACCTCATCGAAAATAAGCGCAATGTCTTGCTCGCGCGTAAGGGCGCGTAGCGATTGCAGGAATTCGCGCGGCTGAAAATCGGGCCGTCGACTCTGCACAGGTTCGACCAGTATCGCGGCCAATTCATACGCATGCTCACGGATGATTTCCAGCGAGCGTGGCGAACCATACTCCAGCACGAGGGTATGTTCGGCGTGTATACCAGGCGCCATGGCGGCGGCAGGTGATTTCTGACCAGCATTCGACGTAGCCAGCGTGTCATCGCTCCATCCATGATACGAGCCGGCGAAGATGGCGATCTTGTCACGCTTCGTTACGGTCCTGGCCACACGAATGGCAAGCATCGCCGCTTCAGTGCCGGAGTTGCAAAATGTCATTCGCTCCATAGCGGTGACGCCGCAAACCAATTCGGCCACTTCCCCGGCCAATTGCGTTTGAGGGCCGAGCGCCATGCCGCTCTTAAGTTGGGCCTCCAGCGCCTGCTCGATGAATGCCGGACGATGTCCAAACAGATTGACGCCAAACCCCATGGTCAGATCGATGTATTCGTTACCATCCACATCCCAGATGCGTGCGCCTTCGGACCGCTGGCTGACAATCGGATAGAGCATTTCCTTCACCGAAAAGCGAAAGCCCGCCATGGCGCGGTTATCCGATAGCACGGGACGATACCGCTGCGTCAACGCCTTGGAGGCGCCTGTGCGTTGGGTATAGCGATGGACGAATGTGTCGAGGTAAGAACGCTGCTGCGAAGAAAGCGTCCGCAGTGGATCTGCTTTCGGTTCCGTCTGCACGGGCTGATAAGGAACATAAGGTTTGTGCTCAACGCTGCCTGTTGTCGTCGATATGCTGTTCGATGGCGTATTCACTGGCGTCGACACCGATGCGGTTTGCGGAGTCTCCACAGTCGCCGTTGTATTGGGCTTGAATGCCGCCAATTGCTGGGCGGTTAACCGCGTGAACGCTTCGAGCTGTTGCGCCACAATTCGCTCGAGCGCCGACATTGCAACGACAGGTTCAGCGCCCATCCCCGCCGGCGAGGGCTGGGAAGACGTAGCCTGTGGGGGTACTGTTGAAACCTGCGCAGCCCCCTCAGGAATCGCCGGCTCCGATTGGATTACGCCAGCAGCCGCTTCCTCAGATTGCGCCTCCGTTCCCGAACGCCATGTCGATGGCAGGCGCGTACCTAAATAGGATGCCAACTCGGCAATCGTCGTCAACTCCTCGAAAAGTTGACGAATGGTGATGTGAAGTCCAAAGGTTTGTTCGATTTTGCGTACCGCCTGGACCAACACGAGCGAGTCCGCGCCAAGCTCAAGAAGGGGGGCATTAGGATCTATCCGATCGGCCGTCGTATGCATCAATTCCGCGATAAGCGCTCGCAACATAGCCTCGAGTCTCTCGTTGGAACTTTCCGGGCCTTTGCCAACAGGGGACGCCGTGGTTATATCCATGTTGATTCCTGTTTCAATGACAGCTTCTTGATGAAACAACGACCGCGTTGGGCTCTGTTGCTCGCTGCGGGTAAATGGGGAACTCTCTTGATCGATCCAATAACGCTCTCGCTCAAAGGGATACGTCGGCAAAGAAACCCTTCTTCGCTGCTGATCCGCATAGACGCCGGACCAGTTGACCGTGTGACCGTTGAGCCAAAGGCGGCCTAGCGCGTCGAACGCTACGGCCATGTCCGATGAATGTGTCGCATTGTTCGCGAGCACGGAAACGGTTTTCCAAGCCATGTTGGGTACAGTCTGGGCATGTCGACGCGCCAACGCACCGAGCGCGGCGCCTGGCCCCAGTTCGAGTAAAACGCGTTCCGCTTCTCCCGTCAGCGTCGACAGTCCTTCGACAAACCGAAACGGCTCGCGCAAATGCCTTTCCCAGTAATCAGCATCGACCGCTTCCGCCGCGCTGATCCAGGCGCCGGTAACATTCGATACAAACGGGATCATCGGCGCGTTTTTCGTGACGGCGCCGACAAGGTTCGTGAATGGCTCGAGAAATCCGACTGGTTTTTCCGCTATTGCCGCACTCAACATTGCTTCACGCGGCAATTGCTGGATGAGACGGCCACGAACAGCCACGATCGCCAACGCATCCTCCAGTGAAAACACGCCAGCGAGACAAGCGGCGACATATTCTCCGACGCCATGACCGATCAATGCGGCTGGCTTAAATCCCCATTGCATCCAAAGCTGCGCGAGGGCGTATTCGATGACGAACAGCGCAGGCTGCGCAAATTCCGCCCGGTCTAATTTTTCTTGCGCTGCATCGATGGCGACATCAGTCGGATAGAGAATTTCGCGTAAATCGAATCCGATGTATTTCTGTAAGATCTCCGTGCAAATATCAACATGCGAGCGGAATGCAGGCACATGTCGATACAGCTCTTGCGCCATCCCAACCTTTTGCGCCCCTTCTCCAGGAAACATGAAAACAATGGAGGGAAGACGATTCATTGCATGCCTCGTTACAAGCATTTTCTGATCGCGCCGCGTAAGCGCAGCTATCGCTTCGTCGCGATTTCGGCATATAAGCATGCGCCGGACGCTAAAGGCATTTCGTCCAACTTGATGCGTGTAGCTCACATCCGCCAATGGCAAATCGGGGTTCAGTTGTAATGTTGAGGCGAGCGTATCGGTCATCTGCTCAAGGGCGGCCTCTGTTCTGGCCGAAAGTGTCAGGAGACGCCAGGGACAGTCAGAACCAGACGTCACCGTTGGCGGCGCTTCGGCAAGCACCACATGCGCGAGCGTTCCGCCAAATCCAAACGAGCTGACGCCAGCATAGCGCTCCTGATCGGCGCAGTCCCAGGGTTGTAACTGTGTTGGAATCGTTAACGGCGTTCCCTCAATCGAGCTATGCGGATTGGGGGCGCGGTAATGCAAGTGTGGCGGGATCGCCTTGTGTTTGAGGGCCAGCACGACCTTGATCAATCCTGCGATACCGGCGCCTGCTTCGAGGTGGCCGATATTCGTTTTAACGGATCCAAGCGCACAGCGCTGATCATTGGAACGATCGGCCAACAATACGGCCTTCAGAGCATTCAACTCAATGGGGTCTCCAAGTGCGGTGCCCGTGCCATGAGTCTCAACATAACTGACCTGATGGGGCGCTACTTTCGCCTCGACCAGGGCGCGGCGAATAACCTTCATTTGCGCGGCGCCATTGGGCGCTATCAAGCCGTTGCTTCGCCCATCCTGACTCGTTGCCGAGCCGCGAATGACAGCGTGGATTACGTCGCCATCTCGCTTTGCATCGCTAAGCCGTTTGAGTATGACGATTCCGCATCCTTCTCCCCGCACATACCCATCGGCGCGCGCATCAAACGTCTTGCAGCGGCCATCGGCGGCGAGCATTCCAGCACGCGCAAACGGTATGCTCGAATCAGTCGACAGAATGGCGTTGACGCCCCCCGCAATCGCCAGATTCGAATCGCCTTGGCGCAAGCTTTGACAAGCAAGATGCACCGCCACCAATGAAGACGAACAGGCGGTATCGACGGCTATGCTCGGACCAGACAAATCCCACAGATAGGAAAGACGGTTCGCGACGATGCTGGCCGCATTGCCAGTGGCCGCGTAAACGTTGAGGCCATCGGGCGCGCGCCGCTGAATCTGATCGTAATCGCGTGTGGAAACGCCAATGAATACGCCGGTTTCCGTACCTGCAAGTTTCGCCGCCGCGATTGCCGCATTCTCCAGCGCTTCCCATGCCACTTCCATCACCAATCGTTGCTGCGGATCGATGTGCACCGCTTCATGCGGCGCTATGCCGAAGAACTGTGGATCGAATTGATCAACTTGATCGAGGAAGCCCCCCCAGCCAACGCTCGGCACATCGGGATGACGATTGGTGAAAGTTTGAGCAGCATAGCGACTGGCGGGCGGCACACGAATGGCGTCCCCGCCCTCACACAGCAGGCGCCAGAATGCGTCAGGCGTATCGGCGCCAGGTAACCGACAACCCAAGCCAATGATGGCGATAGGCTCGCCGGTGTCGGTATGCCGTTCCCGATGCGGCTCGTCGACTGCACGGTCGGCAATCTCGCCCGCCAAGTATGCAGATAGCTGCGCCAGCGTCGGGTGGTCCCAGAAGAGAGTTGGCGCCACGGGCCGGCCTAACCAGATCGCTAGCTTTCCAGCCAGTTCCACAGCATCAATCGAGGTAAGACCGTAATAAGCAAATGGCAGCTCTCTCTCAAGCACGGCGGCAGTCAAGTTGTATCGCGTAGCCAGATAGCTACCAATCCACTCCTCAATCAGCCTCGTAGTGGGAGATGAAGCGCGTACAGATGCATCGGCTTTCTGGGAGTGACTATCAGGACTCTCCGTTGGAGCGGAAACAGGCGTGGGC
>DATLHW010000173.1:0-17047 GCA_035539675.1 Burkholderiales bacterium
TGGTTTGCAACCACGCCTTTTGGATTTACGTAATTCGGGCGACACGGCCGGCGACAAGAGCCGTGTCGTAGGTTATGGCGCATTTGGATTTTATGCTGCCCACTGATGCGGGGCATGTGCTTTTGCCGATTGCGAGAGCAGCGATTGGTGAAACGCTTGGGCAAAAAATCGAGCTCGCTAACTCGCTGCCTGGTTGGCTGCATGAAAACGCGGCTTGTTTCGTCACGCTCCATCGACATGGAGAATTGCGCGGCTGCATCGGCACGATCGAGGCGTACCGCCCGCTGATTAAGGACGTAAAGGCGAACGCCGTAAGCGCCGCGATGCGCGACCCCCGTTTTACGCCGCTCCAACGGGCTGAGTTCGAACATATAGATATTGAAGTATCGGTGTTATCGCCAACAGAAGCCATGTCATTCAGCGACGAACTCGACGTGCTTTCACAAATACGGATCGGAGTCGACGGGTTGGTGCTCGAATGGCGCGGGCATCGCGGAACATTTCTACCGCAGGTGTGGGAAAGCCTGCCGAATAAACAAGACTTTCTCCAGCAATTGAAAAGAAAAGCTGGATTGCCGGCAAATTTCTGGGCCGTCGACCTCAACCTTTATCGATATACAGTGTAACAGTGGAGTGAGAAGGATTAGAGCATCTCGTTATACCCATCTCGCAGCCTCCCCCAGAAGTAAGCCCCTCAAGGAGAGGGGGTGCTGATGGAGATGTATAACGATACGGAATTAGGGAGCTTATCAAATGTACGAAAATCACCCCGGCCGCTGGTGGCGCATGCTCGACGACGGTCGCATGCAATGCGACCTATGCCCCCGCGACTGCCGGTTGCACGAAGGCCAGCGTGGCGCTTGTTTCGTGCGCATGCGCGAAGGCGACGCCATGGTGCTTACGACCTATGGCCGTTCGTCGGGATTCTGCATCGATCCAGTCGAGAAAAAACCGCTGAATCATTTCTATCCAGGGTCATCGATTCTTTCCTTCGGCACCGCCGGTTGTAATCTCGCCTGCAAGTTTTGCCAGAACTGGGACATCTCCAAATCACGCGAAATGGATACGCTCGCCGACGCCGCGTCTCCCGAGAAGATTGCCGAAGCCGCCGTGGCGAACGGCTGCAAGAGCGTCGCCTTCACTTACAACGATCCAGTGATATTCGCCGAATACGCCATGGACATCGCCGATGCGTGTCATGACGTAGGCGTCAACGCCGTGGCCGTGACGGCCGGCTACATGCACGATCAATCGCGCCGTGATTTCTACGCCAAGATGGACGCCGCCAATGTGGACTTGAAAGCGTTCACCGACGAATTCTATTTCCGAGTTTGCGGCGCACGATTGAAACCAGTGCTGGACACCCTCATCTATTTGAAACACGAGACTGACGTTTGGTTCGAAATCACGACGCTACTGATACCGGGCAAGAACGATTCCGACGAGGAAATTCTCGCCGAATCGAAATGGATCGCAAAGGAGTTGGGCGATGACGTACCACTCCACTTCACCGCGTTTCATCCCGACTACAAGATGACGGATTTACCCCCGACGCCAGCATCCACCCTAATCCGGGCCCGCAACATCGCGCAGGGAGAAGGGCTCAAATACGTTTATACCGGCAATGTGCATGATGCTGAAGGCGGCACGACTTATTGTCCCAATTGCCGTGCGCCGCTCATTGTCCGCGACTGGTACGCGATTCGCGCTTATCGACTGGATGCAAAAGGCGCCTGTCCGGATTGCGGGACATCTGTCGCGGGGCGTTATGACGGACCAGTCGGACATTTCGGGCGGCGGCGAATACCGATTCGCCTGGGAATGTAGCGAAGAAAGTCTGATTATCTACACTCGTTTACAAGGCCCTCCAAGGGAGGGTGTTGGAAAGCGTAGCGAGCGGTCTGCTTTCGAGCCGAGGAGCGGAAGCGCACGAATAGTACGTTGAGCACCGGAGGTTCGAAAGCAGGCCGCGCAGTAGCTTTACGACACCCTCCAATGCGGGGGATAGGTTTTTTGGAAGTAAGGCAAACTCTCCACGCGTCGCATCCAGGCGTCGAGTTTCTGCCCTATCGCGGTTCGTATCATCAGATCGCTTTTCCTAAGCTCAAGTCGCAACGCCAACGCAATCAATGGATAAAGCGTGAAGTCCACCGCGCCAACCTGTTCGGTAAAGAAATCGCCTTTTATTTCGTGCTCAAAATGACCAAGCTCTCCAATAAAAATTTCTCGGGCGTGCAGAATGACGTCGCCATTGGATTCTTCGGCCGGCTTAAATAAGATTTCGCTCACCATTTCCTCAAGCGCCCGCGCCAAATATTCGTCCGCCTCGCGAATCAATCGGCGAGCCAGCGCGCGAGGCTTCGTCGCTCTCGGAAAGAGCGGCCCACCAATCGCGCCATACGCGTCGTCTAGGTATTCCACAATCGCCGCGGATTCGTAAACAACGAATCCATCATCGCTGATTACTGGAACTTTATGACGTGGATTGAGGACCAGGAACTCGGGCTTTCGCAGATCACCAGCCGAGAAAGATAGCGTCTCCATCTTGTAAGGCAGGAACTTTCGCTCCAGCGCAAGCCAGACGCGCCATGCGTAAGGTGACCCGGACGCGTAATAAAAGGTGATGGCCATCGCGGTTCCTTCAAATTGGGGGCGGTCGCTATCGTAGCGCAGGAAGCGTGGAGTCCGCCACGACACGGAAGAATCGGTAGCGAAGCTCTTTTTCCAGGATTAAACTTTAACCCTAGAAACGGCGGTTGACCGCTTATTGCCCCTAAGAATGTCTTACCTTTTCGAACGTTACAGCAGTTTGATGCTTCACCAAATGAATGACCACGCTACGCACCCGAGTGCACGTTTTGCAGGCTCTCTGGCGTTGTTGCTCCGCCTTGCATGGAATGGCCATGCCGCGTTGTCGCCCTTGCAGGGCGCGTCTGCGCTTGCACGCGCAGACCGTTCCGCAGGCGGACAGCATGCTGTCCGAAACCCCTGTTACACCCTAGCCAGACAGCCTGCAAAACGCGCACTCGAGTACGTTCAATCGCCGTTTCTAGGTTAACGACTTATTCATCGCCGCTCGACGCATCCAATGTCCCTTGAAAATTTTCATCCAGCCGTCGCCGCTTGGTTCCGCGGCGCCTTCACCGCGCCAACCGAAGCGCAGCTACAGGCTTGGCCTGCGATTCAATCGGGCCGACACGCGCTCATCGCCGCGCCTACCGGCTCCGGCAAAACGCTCGCCGCGTTCCTCGCCGCGATTGATGAATTGATAAGACGTGGCGTCGCTGCCGGCTTGACGGACGAAACATCGGTTGTTTACGTATCGCCGTTGAAAGCGTTGTCCAACGATATCCGGATAAATCTTGAGGCGCCGCTCGCTGGAATCCGAGCGGCGCTGGAAAAGCTTAACCTGCCGGATGTGGAGATTCGAACCGTAGTGCGAACCGGCGATACGCCCCAATCCGAGCGCGACCGGATGCGGCGGCGACCGCCGCATATCGTTGTGACGACGCCGGAGTCTTTGTACATCTTGCTAGGCTCCGACTCCGGTAGAAAAATGCTTTCGACGACACGTACCGTGATCGTAGATGAAATTCACGCCATCGCCGCTAGCAAGCGCGGCAGCCATCTTGCTTTGAGTCTTGAACGATTGGAGGCGTTGACGGGGCCGGGATTGGTGCGGGTTGGGCTGTCAGCGACGCAGAAGCCGATTGAGGAGGTGGCGAGGTTTTTGGTGGGGGATTCGTCCACTACAGGTGGCGATAATAATGAAGAGCCCCTCTCCCTTGAGGGGAGAGGGGTTGGGGAGAGGGTGATGGTTCAAATTAACACCGCGTTCACCCTGTCCCCAGCCCTCTCCCCTCAAGGGAGAGGGAGTATCCGTGACTATCCGCGCGCTTGTGAAGAAACAGATACGTTGAAAGGGAAGGAGCGGATCAACTGCGTCATCGTCGACACCGGCCACATCCGTCAACGCGACCTCGCCATCGAACTCCCCGCCGCCCCACTCGAAGCCGTCATGTCAAACGAAGTGTGGGAACAAGTTTACGACCGCCTCGCCAACCTCATCGACGAACACAACACAACGCTTATCTTCGTAAACACCCGTCGTCTCGTCGAACGCGCTTCGCGACATCTTTCAGAACGCCTCGGCGAAACCGCCGTCGCCGCACATCATGGCAGTCTCGCGAAAGAACAACGACTGGACGCCGAGCAGCGATTGAAGCGAGGCGAGCTAAAGGCGCTAGTCGCCACCGCCTCGCTCGAACTGGGCATCGATATCGGCGATGTCGATCTTGTTTGCCAGATCGCATCGCCCCGATCCATCGCCGCCTTTTTGCAACGCGTTGGCCGCTCAGGCCATGCCGTGGGCGCGACGCCCAAGGGACGATTGTTTCCACTCTCCCGCGACGATCTGGTGGAAAGCATCGCTTTACTGGACAGCGTGCGTCGCGGAGAACTCGACGCATTGGTGATACCGCAAAAGCCACTCGATGTTCTGGCCCAGCAAATCGTCGCTGAAGTGGCCTGTAATGAATGGAATGAAGACGAACTGTTTCAACTCGTGCGACGCGCGCATTCGTTTCGCGATTTAACTCGGGAAGAGTACACGTCCGTAGTTCAAATGCTCGCAGACGGATTCACCACGCAACGCGGCCCTCGCGGCGCTTATCTGCATCGCGACGCGGTCAATCGCATGCTGCGCGGCCGTCGCAACGCGCGACTCACCGCCATTACTTCCGGCGGCACGATTCCCGATACGGCGGATTTCGACGTGGTGCTTGAGCCTCAGTCGCAATTCGTCGGCACAGTGAATGAAGACTTCGCTGTTGAAAGTCTCGCGGGCGATGTTTTCCAACTCGGCAATCATTCCTATCGCATCCTGCGAGTCGAGCGTGGCCGCGTACGCGTGGAAGACGCTCATGGCGCGGCGCCCACCATTCCCTTCTGGCTGGGTGAGTCCTTCGGTCGCACCGATGAACTGTCCTTCGCCGTTTCACGTTTACGCGACGAAGTCTCGGCGCAACTGGAGAGCAGTTCCGAATCGACGTTGCAATGGCTGATAAACGAGGTCGGCGTCACGCATCCCGCTGCACAACAACTCACCGATTATCTGTCCCTCGCCAAGACCGCTTTGGGCTTGCTGCCAACCCAACATGACCTGATCATGGAGCGATTCTTCGATGAATCCGGCGGCACGCAGCTCGTCATTCATTCGCCATTCGGCAGCCGTTTGAATCGCGCGTGGGGTTTGGCGCTGCGCAAACGCTTTTGTCGCAAGTTCAACTTCGAACTGCAAGCGGCGGCGACAGAAGACTCCATCATCATCTCGCTATCGACCAGTCACAGCTTTCCGTTGGAGGAAGTGGCGCGTTATCTCAGTTCAAACTCTGTGCGCGAAGTGCTCATTCAAGCGATGCTTGACGCGCCGATGTTCACTGCACGCTGGCGATGGAACGCCACCACTTCGCTCGCCCTGCCCCGCTTTCAAGGCGGCAAGAAAGTACCGCCGCAGTTCACGCGGATGAACGCGGAAGACTTAATCGCCTCCGTGTTTCCGGATCAACTCGCCTGCGCGGAAAACCTGACCGGCGAGCGCGAAGTTCCCGATCATCCGCTGGTCAATCAAACGATTCACGATTGCCTGCATGAAGCGATGGATCTCAATGGACTGATACGCCTTCTCACCGCGCTCGAGCAAGGCGACATTCGCATCATTGCGCGCGATGTCACTGAACCTTCGCCATTGGCGTTGGAGGTGCTCTCCGCGCGGCCTTACGCTTATCTCGATGACGCTCCCTTGGAGGAACGCCGCACCCAAGCGGTGATGAGCCGGCGCTGGCTCGACGCCGAATCGGCTTCTGACCTTGGCAAACTGGATGCGGACGCAATCGCCGGCGTGCGCGAGGAAGCGTGGCCAGAGGCAAGGAATGCAGATGAGTTGCATGAAGCATTGATGGGCGTTGGATTCTTAACGGAAGCGGAAGCTCAAGCGCAAGAAGGGTGGGAGCAGCTCCTTGAAGAGCTTGCGGAACAGAAGCGTGCGACGAAGTTAGATCCGGCAAGTCCATCGGGCGGCCGGCTCCCTCCCCTTCAAGCTCGCTCCTACAATCCCATCGATTCGTGCGCCGCCCCGGATTTATGGATACCCGCCGAAAGACTGCCCCAATTCCTCGTCATTTATCCGTCCGCGCAACACCTCCCACCCATCGAGGCGCCAGAGGAGTTCGCATCTCGCCCCTGGAGTCGCGAAGAAGCCGTGGTCGAAATCGTCCGCTCCCGCTTGACCGGTCTGGGCCCGGTTCACACGCAGGAAATCGCCAACTCCCTGTCTCTCCCCCTTTTCGAAATCGACGTCGCATTACTCACGTTGGAAACAGAAGGCTTCGCGATGCGCGGCCAGTTCACGCCCGGCGATTCCGAGATCGAGTGGTGCGAAAGACGACTGTTAGCCCGCATCCATCGCTACACCGTCAAGCGGCTGCGGCAAGAAATCCAACCGGTCGAGCCACGCGACTTCATGCGTTTTCTATTCGAATGGCAACATGTCGCGCCCGATGCGCAAAGCGAAGGGCCCGACGCCGTCGCCGCTATCCTGACACAACTCGAAGGTTTCGAAGCGCCCGCCGCCGCCTGGGAGGCGGAGATACTCCCGGCGCGCGTCAAGGACTACGAGTTCACCTGGTTGGACGATCTCTGCCTTGCCGGACGAATCGTCTGGTCGCGTTTAAGTCAGCCCGCTGGCGGCAAGGAGCGCATCGCAGGCCCCGTACGCACAACCCCAATCGCGCTGTTGCAACGACGTAACGTCGGGTTATGGACTGCGCTTGAGAGTCGAATGACGACGAGCGCGCCGCCACTTTCGTCGCGCGCTCGGATAGTCGCGAATTATATGAAAGAACACGGCGCGTCGTTCTTCGATGAACTGTTGGAGGGCGTGGGCTTTCTGCGCACCCAGTTGGAGGAAGCGCTGGCGGAACTGGTTGCGCTCGGCCTTGTGAACGCCGACAGCTTTGGCGGCTTGCGCGCCTTGCTCGTTCCTTCGGACAAACGTCCAACGGCGCACGGCCGACGAGGACGGCGTGGCTCCTTGTTCGATGTGGCCGATGCAGGCCGTTGGGCGCTTGTCCGCCGAAAAGCGATTGACGATACGAATCCAAAAGCTGTCGAGAAGGTAAATCCGGAAACCCTGGAGCACATTGCCCGAACGTTGCTCAAACGTTACGGCGTCGTCTTTTGGCGAATGTTGGAAAGAGAAGCCGATTGGCTACCCCCGTGGCGTGATCTATTACGAGTTTTTCACCGTCTTGAAGCCCGGGGGGAAATTCGCGGCGGACGCTTCGTCGCCGGCCTTTCCGGCGAACAATTCGCCCTACCGGAAGCCGTAGGACTGCTGCGCAATGTACGACGCAAGGAACATACGGGGCAGATGATCTGCCTGTCCGGCGCCGATCCCTTGAATCTGATGGGCAGCGTTATCGCCGGGCCAAAGACGCCGGCCCTGACGGGCTCCCGCATGCTTTTCCGGGATGGCGCACCGATCGCGACCTTGATTGGGGGAGACGTTATCATTCTAGAAAAAATGGAGCCGGCCGCAGAGTGGTCGGCACGAAATATGCTTCTGAGAGGGCGCGCAACTGAAGCTTCCGTCGCTCCTTAAGCCGCCAGTTTCTCGCACTCAACGACGCCGCCATGTATCCGCATGAAGTGTCCCCTCACATTGAATCGACAATCTTTTTTATTCCAGAGTATTATCAATCCCGTCGCAGCCGATCGAGCTACGATTACAGCGCTTTGATGGATCGTTTTAAGCGGGCCATGGGAGGCAGTAAAGAAGCGCAGGCATTCAATGAATTGATAGCATTGAATGCTTAACCTTAGGACCGTGCAGAGGATTTATCAAAGCTCTAAAAAATTAATCAACTGTTCAGGAGCCCAACAAATGAAGACACGAAGACTTGTCCTTGCGTTGCTGTTATGCGCTTCGATGCACACCCCTAGCTTCGCTCAAGAACTAACGGGAACCCTGAAGAAGATTAAAGAGACGGGAACTATTACGCTCGGGCATCGAGAATCCTCAATCCCATTTTCCTACTACGACGACAAACAGAACGTAATTGGCTACTCACAGGACTTGGCGGCCAAGGTTGTCAGCACCATTAAAAGCGATTTGGCGCTTGACGTGCTGACTGTCAAATTAACGCCGGTCACGCCCCAAAACCGCATTACGCTCGTACAGAACGGCACCGTGGATCTCGAGTGCGGTTCGACAACCAATAATACCGATCGCCAAAAGCAGGTCGCATTCTCCAACACGATTTTCGCCATCAGCTCCCGCCTGCTGACCAAGAAGGATTCCGGCATTCAAGACTTTCCTGACCTAGCCGGAAAAACCGTCGTCACCACCGCCGGCACCACGTCCGACCGGTTGCTCCGCGCGATGAACGACGAGAAAAAAATGGGCATGGACATTAATACCGTCAAGGATCACGGCGAAGCATTCCAAGCAGTTCAGAATGGTCGAGCGGTGGCTTTCATGATGGATGACGCGCTGCTTTACGGCGAGGTGGCGAAGGCGAAACGACCCGACGAATGGGCGGTGGTGGGCAAACCTCAATCCTTTGAGGCCTATGGCTGCATGATGCGCAAGGACGATCCTCAGTTCAAGGAAATCGTGGACAAGGCGTTAGCCAAAGTCATGAAGTCCCCGGACATGCAAAAACTTTACGCCAAATGGTTCCTATCGCCAATTCCGCCCAAGGGACTGAACCTGAACTTCCCCATGAGCCCGCATTTGGCCAAAACATTCCAGAATCCGAACGATCAATCGCTGGAAACTTTTGTGCCAACGGACATGCCTGCGGTAGCCACACGCACGCCCGCGCCGAAACCAGCCGCCGCTGTCGCAAAAGCCCCTGCAGCGGAACCCACGGCGCCGGCCAAGGAGTCGTCCCCTGGGAAAAGCTCCACTGCCATCGACTTTGCCGCGGATAGCACGGCATTAAGCGCATCGGCGAAAGAGTCGATCACAGGCCTTACGGAACAGGCCCAACAGGCTAACCGCATCGTGCTGACTGGATATGCCGACAAACAGCAATCGACCGACGCGAAAGCAACCGCAATCGCACGGGCAAGCGCCGTTAAAGCAACCTTGGTCAAAGCTGGCGTTGCGGCAGAGAAAATCCGCATCAGATACAACACGGAGCAAGCCCGCCATGCGGTCTCGGTTAAATTGCAGTAAAGCGGAAACATCCCTCGATAATGAACATTAACGACTATCGCGGGATTTGACCATGAACGAATCCCGGCGGAGAGTAAGAGGAATGGCTCTGCCGGGAGATTCAGACATCCGCGCTTCAAAATTTGTACCTAGAGCGAATTTCATGCGAATGTACGGTTTCGTCCAGTCGCATGGAATGCGTTTTAACCTGGAAACGGCGATTGGGCGCGAAAAGCGGTCAATCGCCGTTTCCAGGTCTAGTAGTCACAGTGAGTTATCGGACGTGTAGGGCCAAGGCGCTATCGCTTTGCCGCCCTACAGCGTTACCTTTAATTTCAATGTGAATAACTATTAGAACCACGAAGTTGAATCACCAAGGAGTTATCGGCGAAATTCAATAAACCTGGGGGGATTAAAATGGGCCGCTTAACATTGTCGCTTCTTCTCACGCTGGCGCTTTCTTTCAAGTTCGACGCGTTCGCTGCCGAACCGTCTGACACCGTATCAAAGATCAAACAATCGGGAGTGATCACGCTCGGAGTGCGTGAATCGTCGGTGCCATTTTCCTTTGTCGAAGCGGGCCAGTCACAAGCCAAGGGTTACGCCGTCGAGTTGTGCATGCGAGTGGTCGATACGATTCGCAAAGAACTCAAACTTCCTAAACTGGAAGTCAAACAAGTGGTCGTCAAACCGGCTGATCGCATTCCCAAACTTCTTGACGGCACGATAGACCTGGAATGTGGCTCAACCACCAACACCGTGGCCCGACAAGAACAGGTCGCTTTTTCGTTGACGACATTCATGACCGGAACTCGCTTTCTAATCAAAAAATCGTCCGGCATCAAATCGTTCGAAGAGCTCAAAGGGAAAACCATTGTCACCACGGCTGGCACCAACAACGAAAAAATAGTGACAAAATTCGTGTGGGACCAGGCATTGGGCGCGACGATGAAATCCGTCAAGGATCACGCCGAAGCATTTAGCATGGTGAAGTCCGGACAAGCGACTGCATTCGCCATGGATGATGTTTTGCTTGCCGGACTGAAATCAAAATCGGGAGCGCCGGACGAATACGAAATCATCGGAACTTACCTATCCATCGATCCGTACGCATTGATGCTACGGAAAAACGATGCGGCGTTCATGACCCTAGTGGATAGTACGTTGACCGAAATTTTTCACTCGGGAGAATTGGCGAAAACATACGCCAAATGGTTCGTCACGAAGGAGTTGGATTTCCCCATGCCGCGCTTGATGAAGGAGGCGATCAAGGTTCCCACCAAGGAACCGGCATGGCCTAAGTAGCAAATTTAATGGGCCTGCGTGCTTTTGTGCGCATCCGAACATTGGCCTGCTTTCCGTAGTTTACGACGCCGCTATAACGGCATAGTCCAGCCATATGGCTCACGCACATTAGCTTGTTGGAGCGCGTTCAATGTTTTAATAACACAGGTTTTAGACGACCTAACTAATCCGTCTGATAAGAACCCTCTCATTCCATTTCGCGTGCGAAGCGAGACGCGAAGGTTTCGCAGCGTCCGTACAAATTAGTACGGCAAGCGATAGCCAATAACGCATCGTTTCTAACGCGAGTGGAATCAATATCAAGAAGGATGAGAGCACCTACATGGCGCGCGACCACCTGACAACAATAACAGCACTTGTACTCGGCCTTTGTCTCACCGGCATAACCAGCTACAGCCTGCATTCTGGCGAAACGATACGGGAACAACAGCGTCTGGAAGTTAAAGCTCGCCATGTGCGCGATGCGATGGCTACTCAAATAAAAGCGGTGACAGACGCCGGGCGTGCGATTGGCTGGCATTTGATGGCGCAGAATAACGCCGATGAGGAAGAGTTTCGCGTTTTCGCCCGTGAAATGTTGACGGCGAATCCCGCCGTTTGGCAGCTACGCTGGCATGTTCAAAACCGCACTCAGGGAAAAAGCGCCGCGACGGATCAGCCGCAACTTCGGTATGTCGTTCCTCAATCGCAAACCCCTCTCACGGTAGCAAGCTGGACCGCCACGCCCGAAGGCCGTCGTCTGCTGCAAATTTCTCAGGACACCGGCGCCGCAGTCGCCAATCGGGTGATGTCCTACCCTGAACAAAACGGCGGGTCTCCCGGCATGGACATCTGCTTTCCGGTCTACCGTCACATTTCCGGGTCCGAGCATACGAATATTCTGACAGTTGAAGAACGCCGGGAAAGACTTCTGGGTTTCGTGGTTGGCTGGGTCGATCTCACTTTGTTAATGATTCCCTCGTTGGAGGAAGCGGAACGCGCGGGCGTGGCGTTTGAAGTGTTTGACAGTGAATTACCCGGTTCGCCGCCGATTTTTCGCAGTGGCGGCGAGGTAGCCGCCATCGCATCTCCATTCGAGGTCCGTCTCGTGGTGGAAATGCCGGTAAGGCGCTGGGAAGTCCGCTTTGTCCCCGACAACCATTTTCTTGCATTGACCGATTATCGCGTGTCGCGCGTGGCGCTGGTGATCGGCGTCGCCATTACTCTACTAATGACATTCCTCCTACACCGTCAGCTCCGAAGCCGGCGGGCCGTCGAGCGAGCCCAGGAAATGTTACGCGGCATCACGGACACGCTGCCGATCGGGGTTTTCCAATATCAAATCTCCGAACAGGGAAAATCGAGTTTCCGTTTCGTTAGCTACAGCGGCGCTGAAATACTTGGGATCTGGACCGAACAGGAGAGCGAAAGACGCATTCATATTCTGGATAACCTATTGCCGGAAGACCGAGCCCGAATTGAGCCCAAATTACGTGAAGCATGTAGTACCGGAAAAATGCTCATCGATGAATTCCGGGCGACAGTCCGGGGCGAAATACGCTGGCTGCGAATTGGCGCAACGCCGTTTCACGCCGACAGGGGAACAACGACCTTGAATGGTTATTGGCAAGACGTCACGGAGAGCAAGGCGCAAGAACAAGCGCTGGTGGACGCAAAGAACAAAGCCGAAGCAGCGACCCAAGCCAAGAGCGTTTTCCTCGCCAATATGAGCCACGAATTGCGCACGCCACTCAACGCTGTCCTAGGGTATGCCCAGATACTCAAGCGCGCCAAAAATTTGACCGAACGGCAGGTTTACGGTTTAGACATCATCCAAAACAGCGGACAACACCTTCTATCGCTCCTTAACGATTTGCTGGATTTGGCAAAGATCGAAGCCGGCAAATTCAAGCTGTTCCTGGCGCCGATTGACCTGCCCACCTTCTTGCGAGGCATCTCAGACATGATCCGCGTGCGGGCGGAGCAGAAAGATCTGCTTTTTATCTATGAGGCGCCGCCCGATCTTCCCGCCGCCATCCATGCTGACGAACAACGTCTACGGCAGATTTTGCTCAACCTCCTGGGCAATGCGGTCAAGTTCACGGATCAGGGCCAAATCAAGCTGGGCGTACGCTGCTTGGCGACCGAGGATTCGCTTGGGGTGCTTCGCTTTGAGATATCGGACACTGGCGTCGGCATGAGCGACGATCAACTAAAAAGCATCTTCCAGCCGTTCGAACAAGTTGGAGATACGCAACGGAGAATTTCAGGAACCGGCTTGGGATTGTCCATCAGCCGCCATCTCACGCAGATGATGGGCGGAGACATTAGTGTACACAGCGAACTCGGCAAGGGAAGTTCGTTTTCATTCGATCTTTCATTCCGAATAGAGCCGAACGCCGTGGAGGTCCAGGATATCCATAAACCGGTAGCCGCTTACGAAGGTCCGCGGCGGACCGTGCTGATCGTGGACGATGTCGCCGCCAATCGCTCGCTTTTATCCGATTTGCTGGAAAACCTAGGATTTGAGATCAGAGTGGCGGAAAATGGTCAGACGGCCCTGGCGCGAGTTCAGATGACAATGCCCGACATAATCCTGATGGACATTCGGATGCCGGTAATGGGTGGCCTTGAAGCCATCCGTCGGCTTCGTGGCATGCCAAACGTGAAGAGCATTCCGATCATCGCGATCTCCGCCAGCGCGACTCGGGAGGACGAAGGCTACAGCCTCGCCGCAGGCGCCAACGACTTCCTTTCCAAGCCGATTGACGAGGGACGTTTATTAGAAGCAATAGGAACCCATCTGGGTCTCGTGTGGGTTTATGAGAAGGCGACCGATTAAGAGGAGTCAACAACATGATAAATGTAAAGTTACTTACCGCATTGCTGTCGTCCGCCCTCCTATCCACCAGCGCTCTCGCCGAAGGCGAAACATCCACGCTGCAAAAAATAAAGCAAACGGGAACCATCACCCTGGGTCATCGCGAATCGTCGATTCCGTTTTCTTACTACGACCAACAGCAGAATGTGATCGGTTATTCCCATGAGTTGATGATGAAAGTCGTCAACTCATTAAAGTCGGATCTGGGGCTTAGCGTTCTAACGATCAAGATGTTTCCGATAACACCGCTGAACCGTCTATCCCTGATGCAAAACGGAACGATCGATCTTGAATGCGGCTCCACGACCAATAACTCCGAAAGACAAAAACAAGTAGCGTTTTCGAATACGATTTTCATAGCGACGACCCGCTTACTCACAAAGAAGACCTACGGCATAAAGGACTTTCCCGATTTGGCCGGCAAGAAGGTTGTAACCAGCGTCGGTACGACCTCCGAGCGTTTGTTGCACAAAATGAACGCCGATAAGAATATGAAAATGACCATCGTGAGCGTGAAGGACCACGCCGAAGCAGTGTTGACCGTAAAAACCGGACAAGCCGTGGCGTATATGATGGATGACGCCCTACTTTACGGACAACGAGCAAAAGCGCGAAACCCCGAGGAATGGGTAATCGTCGGTCAGCCGCAATCCTTCGAGCCGTACGGCTGCATGATGCGAAAAGGAGACGTCGAGTTTAAAAAAGCCGTCGACAATGCGCTAGCGAAAATCATGAAATCGGACGAGATCGAAAAAATCTATAACAAGTGGTTCATGAAGCCGATTCCCCCTGAAGGGCTAACCCTGGACTTTCCGATGGGTAAGGAGACAAGGGACGCTTTCAAGAACCCTAACGATAAAGCCTTTGACTAGATAGTAGGTGACGCCATGAATACTGACGAAACGCCAAATACAGGCGCCACAAACAATCCACCGCCTCCATCGTTGGCGCAAGATGAAATTGCAACGTTACGTAAACAGAAAGCGCTTATAGATAAGGCGCAACAAGAACAGGGGACTTTAAAAGAGCACCTCGAAAACCTATCAAATTTCCTGCGGCATCTATCCGAGAAGCACCAGCAAGATTTTGTGCGTCGATACCTACAAAGTATGGAAACACAAAACCAATTAATGCAAGAGCGACAAAAAATATTGATGGAGGCAACAATACAACCTCCGAAGGACCTGACGCCGGATGTGAGCCAAAAGGTCTCCCGCCTTTATGATTTAGTTGCCGCATATCTGCAATCACATCAAGTGAGCGTACAGCAATCTCAATTGGACACGCTTCAAGCGTATTTTGCGCCGCAATGGCTTACAAAAGAGATCAAATGGCTCAAGGGAGACATAAGTTTTCATGAACAGCGTCGGAACTCAATTAGTTCTAACTCTGGTTTTAGTTTTAGTTTATTTAAACGGGCAGATACAAGCAAAGAGGACCAAAAGATTGCAGATTCTCAAGTTGAGTTGGAACCCAGAGAAAAGCTATTCAATGAACTAAACGTTACGTTGGAAGAGGTGATGCAGTCGTCGAAACGTACGATGCTCGCATTGGCGAAACAGGGCAAAAAAATCATGGACAGTTACAAGAGTGACCCTCATTCTGTGACGGCAGAACAGCTCATCGCGCTTGACGCATTGATAGCACGAAATTTGCAAGAGCAAATACGTCTGGAAGACGCGTTCAATAAGCGCATCTTCCAAATGCAGGCTCCGATCGCCAACCAGCAAGCAGAACCGGATAGCGTTCACATGGCATTACAGTCATTGGACAAGCACATTGCATCGCGGCCTGATGCGGACGAGATACGGAGGCAGCAGCCAGATAAACTGGAGCAAATGAAACTCGCGGAAGCACGCCTCGCAGAATTGCAAAAGCTTCAGAAATGGCAGGAGCTTCAAAGACAACGACTAAGGGACCTCTGCCAACCACTCGAGCAAGTACTGATAACGACAGCATCTGACACAACACCCGCTTCAGATCAAAAATTCTCGTTAGACTCCAAGATGACGCAGAATGCCAAACTGATTATTCCTTACCTCATCGCTGCACTTAGAACCCCCACTCATCAGTCGAATCTCGTCGCTGCACATAGACCCCCCACTCGCCTGCCGCTCTTCACGAATTATAAAGACGCCGGAGCTGACAAAACCAATTATCCAAATTTGAGCGCAACGACAGTCTTCGACGACATCGCCACTGGAACGGCCTATCTCCTCGTTGAAGGAGGACAGGGCCAAGCGCCCGGACAAGGCGACAAACCCCACTCTTCCGCGACGGTAATTCGCATCGACCGTAAGTTGCTCCTCGAGGCAAACGTTATTGCGTTCGGCTCCAAAGTAACGGGATCAATCAAACCTGGTGAAAAACCAATAATTGGTCCGGCGCTAAATAAAGATAAAGACAAAGGCAGAACTTCTCCTGGCTTGTAAAAAGGCAAGCGGATGAAAAGGAGCCCTAAACCAGCGAGTGAGCGAAGTTTCGGGCAAGAAGCTAAGGGATAAGTCGCACACAAAGCGGGAAAGGTTAACAACTAGGTTTCAACGCACACGCTTGCGTTAAACCTAGATTCCGCAGTTGACCGCTTATTGCCTATGGAAAGGTCCTGTATGCGCAAGCATTTTCGTTATTTTTTGCATCACCAAATGGGTGAGCACGCTACACACCCGTAGTGTGCGTTCAAATGCGGAATCTAGGTTAAATAGCGATTGGAGCCCCCATCATGTCGGAGGCAAAGTACTCATCCTTGCTGGATGCTTTTTGTCAGCTCTGCGAAGGCGTCGATCCCACCGCAGTTCACGACACCGGAGCGATCTTCGTGGACGGCATCCATTTCACGTTAATGCACCTGGGAGAAGCGGACCCCGAAACGCTGTATGTCATTTGCGAGTTAGGCCCACTGGGTAAAGCGGATGAAAAAACCTGCCATCGTCAATTATTGGAGATTAACTTCTCAATGGCCTACCAAGCCGGTCCGCATTTGGCGCTTGATCCGGATTCAGGAACGCCAGTGATGATTTCCCGTTTTCCCTTGGATGCCTTGACGCCGGAATCGCTGCTCGACGGCCTGGGCGCCACAGCCAAGATGGCGCAGCGCTGGCAGAGCGGTGAGGGTTTTCAAGAAGTTGAAACAGCACTCAAGCAAAACGCCGTGAAAATTGACTGGAGCCAAGAATAAGAACCAGTTCAATATCCGTGGCGAGTGAGGCAAAATTGAGACAAGGAGCAAGAAAGGCATACGCATGGGGCCTAGAGCGGATTTACTATGAATGTAAGGTATCGTTGTCCCCAAATGCGGATGCCCGCTAGGCGTCGCGACGCGGCTAATAGTTATTCTATTCGCAAGGAGCGCAACGACGCGGGGGCCGCATTTGGGGACAACCCAGAGGGCTGGGCTTCTTTGGGGCGCATTGCGTCGTTGCTCGTCGCTTGTTTGAGAATAACCAAACGGCGCTTCTCACGCCTAGCACTGCACCCCAAAGAAACCCAGCGATACCTTACATTCATAGTAAATCCGCTCTAAGACAAAGCCGGAGCAATTCCCCCTATTTGGCGGTCTACAGAATCGACGACTTGCGGCGTCGACTTGCCCCCATCGTTTAGGATTTATTCTTGGCTTGCGCGCTCTCGATGGCGCGCGAGAGCATGCCTGAGACAATGGC
>DATLHW010000174.1:0-4132 GCA_035539675.1 Burkholderiales bacterium
CCGTGATGACGATTGTAGGACGCAAACTCATGAATGGACTGGAGATGCAGAAAGCTTCACGCCTAATGCGTGGAGAAGTTTCAGCACGGTGTCATAACGTGGTTTTGCGCCGGGAGTAAGCGCCTTATAAAGGCTCTCACGTCCCAGGCCTGCATCCTTTGCCAGTTGCGCCATGCCTCGCGCACGCGCCACATCGCGCACGGCCGTAAGAAACACATCGGGATTTGAATCTTCCAACGCAGCGGTCAGATATTCTGCAATGGTTTCCTCATTATCGAGGTAATCCGCTGCATCAAAGAGGGCAAACTTAGCCATAACTACTCCTTTCTCAAAGCGCGAGCCATTTCGAGGGCGCGCTTAATGTCGCGCTTCTGTGAGGACTTGTCGCCGCCTACTAGAAGCAGATAGACCACCGCGCCACGTCGTGTGACCCAGGGCCGACATGGATACGCATTTCTGACACTCCTTCGCCAACTGGCTCGCAGTCTCCGAAATTACCTTGTTCGGCTGCTCGGATACGATGAACGATTCGGGCGCGTCCTACATTGTTTTTTAGAGCGGCAAGCCAAGCGTCGAATTCTTCAGAGCGCAGAAAAGTGTTCATGTTCGGATTGTATCTATTTGGATACATATAAGGCAAGAACTAGTTTAGTCCTGACGCATCAGCCGCGCCTTCGTAACGTCGCACGGCTCAACGGGGTTCTCGTAATCGCGGAAGCTTGGTTTTTCTCCCTAGTCTTACCCTAACGCTCCTGTCGCGTTTAGGGCACATGATCGTGTGCGCCCTAACGCCCCCCGTTATACGTTAACTTTCCGCATCAGCCACAGCACGATAAGCAAAAGCTCCGAGCACAGCGCCTACAATCGGCGCCACCCAGAAAAGCCAGAGTTGCTCCAGCGCCCAACCACCCACGAAGACGGCCACGCCTGTGCTGCGCGCCGGGTTGACCGACGTATTGGTGACGGGAATGCTGATAAGGTGGATGAGCGTCAGTGCGAGCCCGATGGCGATGGGCGCGAATCCGGATTGTGTACGCTTGTCCGTAGCACGCATGCGGGGATTACCGTTAGCGTAATCCGCCGCATGTCTCACTTGTCCTCATATGCAAGTTACATTATCCGGTCGATTTGAGCGCCGGCTTGGATATTTGTTAGATGTCTTCGTCGTCATCATCACTGTCGAGATACTGTGGCGGTGATTCCCCGCGAGATTCAATGATCATGGGGTATTTCACGTCGTTTCGTAGAGGCTGATTTTCCACCAGCGTTATCTCATGCCACCACTCGTCGCCATAGTCAAACAGGTATTCAAATCGATCATTCAGTTTTAAAGGCAAGCTATCAATGCGGGCGATGTCTGCCCTTTCATCGGCCTCCTCATACGGGCAACTATAGCGAAGCGCTCCATATAAGCGGTCTCGACTGCGGGATGTCGGTTTACTGGAAAAGTAGAACGAATACAGGTGCTCATCATATCGATCAAAAGCATGAAAGATCGCCTCGTGCAGCATGGCTAAGGTTTGATCTCCGCGAATAGCAATTTTTCGCCAGATTCGCTTCTGATGTTTGAGTGCGACCTTGAATACAAAAACTGAATTGTTAGATGCCATCATTGCATTAGTCCAGAATGCTTACTGGGGAAGGTGGGGCGATGGCGGCCAATCGTCTTGAGGGCCCTAAATAGCAAACTCCCACAAACAAATAACAAGCGGGAAATTGCATCACTACTTCGCCGGATACCACCCGCGAGGATGGCTCTTTAACTGCAGTACGCGCTTGAAATCTGTCGTGTGCTTTAGCACGTCGTCAAGCGGTGGACTGTCACCCTGCAGTCCACTCTGCCAAATTTTCTTGTCGACTATGCCAAGCACCATGTACTTATCCCACGCGGCTTCTGGGGAAATGGTGCGGAAGCTATACGTCAACTGATCTTCCAACTCATCTTGATGCGCGATAATCAGCTCACATGGCGTGCAATAACGGCAAGTCTTGCCAAGAGTCATTGCTCCAAATTCTTCAACGTGAATCAATAGTGCAAACTTCCGTAGGTGTGTTGACCTGTTGCACTTGGGGCACTTGCTGAAACGTTCATTCGAGTATGGATTGAGAATGAAGGAATAGCGAGGTTGTAACTTGCTAAGTTTTAGTTTTGCCATGACACGATTTTCTCAAAGGAGAGCCAAGGGCATATAACGGAATGAAGTAGTTTCATATCTATATCAAACGTGAGCGCGGCGATGGGCGGCGGGTAGCACCACAAAGTAGTGCGACAAGACCCGCCAACAAAGTGCGTGTTTGATTTAGAAAGGGGGAGATAAGGCGTGCGCCACGGACCGTGGCTATACCTAGAGCCTGAATTCGCCCGTCACTCTTCATTTATAGGTTGGCTCGATCCGATCGGCTCTACGATTAGTCCCCTACTATTGTTCGCGCGCTTCTCCGTGACCGCCGGGTTAGGTTTCGACAATAGAGCCAGTTTCCCAAGGCGCCACCCAGCACAAAGAGCAAAGGCCAAATAACGAACAACGAAAACCAAAGATGGGGACCAACATCAGCTTCGCCTTTGACAAAATGCGATGTATACCATCGGTTGATCGGTATTAAGAGAACCACGCCGATCAGCCAGACGCCCGTCGCGCCAAATGCAATGTAAGCGGCGCGTTTCATGTGACCGCCCAAAACCATGTTGAAGCAGATTTCTCCAGATCTGAACCGAAGCCAAGTGAATGCAGACCAAAGCTACCAACTCGAACGTGTATTCGCAGCCACGAATCTAAAGCGGTAAGTCTGGCGCCGTTCCAGAGATCGATATGATCGCCTTGGTTTCCCGGTCCCCAATAATTCTGAAAGAAGATTATCCCAGTCGCTAACGCACCGAAAATAGCTGTGTGGGCGAGCGTGTCCAGCCCTCAGTAATCGAGCCCCAACTCACGAGCGTTATCCGCCATGCTTTGTAGCGCTGCTTTTTGGCGCTCACGCATTTTTGAGGCATAAGCCATCAGGTCTTCGTAAACGATACGTCGGTGTGCGCCCACCATGCGATGAGGTAACCGGCCTTCCGTGATTTCCTTGACGATAAAGGGGCGAGAGACATTTAGGAAGTCGGCGGCCTCGATCGTGGACATTTCTTGCTTGGCATTCATAAACATGACAGGACTTCTTTCACTTAAAATTTGCACCTTACGCCTGCTGATCATGTGGCTTCCAATGAAAAATTGCCCCGATACGCCGACGGTATGCGGTGTCGATCTGCTTGGGCGCCCGACGCACGTAACGCTCAGCGCAAATACGCTTTTCGCCCGTGAGCTGGCCGAGGTGATGGAGGACTTCCTCTTCGGTTGGCGTTCGTTCTTTTCCATCAAACTTTGGCGGGAGGTCCGTCCATACAACGCCCTGAATGCCTCTCGCATGCGCCCACTCAGGAAGACCAAGAACCAATCGGGGTGGCGCATCGCCAACAGACCAACTTCCTATTCTGTTGCCGCTATCAAGTGGAACTCCTTCCCGAAGGCGAAGCGCCTCATGAGCAGCGGCAATTTCGTGTGTATCCATTACTGCCCAGAGAGAACGAACTGGGGTGGCGGTTTGTTCAAGCACCAGTGTTATGCGGCCATCTTTTGACTCACGGGCAAATTCGACTTGAATGAGCGGTCCATCGCCAAACCAACCAGGCTGAATAGGAAGTTCGCGTGGATCCCAAATAAGTGATCCCCAGCCAAGACATGCGATAACCGTCATATTGATCTACTCAGTGGGGCCATCCGCTGGAACCGCTTGTTGGGCTCCAGTGCGCACTTCAACTCGCTAGCCGATGTTTGCGGACAAGACCTTGTCTTTTGCATTTCTCTCTTTTGCGTGATCCGCTCTCAACTTCAAATTTAGATGCCGGCACCAAATTTAAACCCTTAGCGAGCCACGGAACGCCCTGACGCTATAGTAGGACTGCGCGCCATTGTGATACACGAAGACATTGCCGTAACGGAAATCAGCAAAGATCGCGCCGCCGAGTTTTCTAATCTCAGAAGGTGTCTTCAACCAGCTCGATGTTTTCGCATCGAACTTTCCAAGTTTCTGCAGCTCTCGATATTGCTCTTCCGTTAAAATTTCAATGCCCATGGCGGCAGCCATATCA
>DATLHW010000175.1:0-4357 GCA_035539675.1 Burkholderiales bacterium
GGAGAGCCCACGAGTCACCCTCGAATTCTTGAGCTCATCGATATCGCCACTCGCGATGAAATCGGTCGCGTGGTCATCATCACCAATGGGCTTCGGCTCGGACGCGATCGCGCCTTCGCGGAGAAGATCAAAGAGAAAGGCGCGTACATCGCGCTACAGTTTGACGGATTCACCGCCGATACCCACGAAAAAATCCGTGGTCGGGATCTTTGCGCGGATAAGGAAGCGGCGCTCCGCATGCTGAAGGAATTGCAGATTCCAACCCAGATTATTTTTGTCGCGGCGCGTGGCGTAAACGAGCATCAGATCGGTCAGGTCGTCGATCTTTTCCTCTCCGAAGATCATTTTCTTTCGCTGAATTTTCAGCCGGCGGCATTTACGGGCTATGGCGGCGGCAGCTTTCCGCATGACCCCATGGATCGTTTGACGATTCCCGGCGTCATCAAGGCGATTGAAGAGCAGACCAATGGGACGCTGAAGGTCAGCGACTTTGCTCCCCTGCCCTGCTCTCATCCGCAATGCGTCTCCCTAACTTATTTACTTCGCTTGAACGACGGCAGCCATATTCCTTTTGGGCGGTTCGTCGATTTCAAACAGCATGGCACGCTGCTTCGATCTTCGGCGACGTTGGGATCTTCTCCTGAAATCCACGATGCGATGAGCGATGTGATTCATGAACTGTTCGCCAAACAGGATGAGGTTCCGCGAGCGACAGAAATCCTCGCGGCGTTGCGTCGGTCGCTTGACGTGATGTTTCCGAACCGTCCCATCACGCCGAAGGAAGCTATTCGTTTAGGCGAGCAGCAAGCGAAGTCGATATTCTTACATCACTACATGGACCGACACGATTTTGACCTGGAGCGGTTGAGGAAATGCTGCCATCACTATCCGCAAGTGGATGGAAGAATTATGCCCGCATGCGGCTTCAACATGTTTCATCGCGGCGCGGCGAAGGGACCGGATACGCCGCGTCATCCGTGGGGAAAGGCGCCGTGGACCACGGACGCGCCGCAAGCGGTGATGCGTTTTACCCGCACCGATACCCGACAGGCGCTGACTGGCATCGGTCCTGATGAAAAACCTGGGCGATCACCTCATTCAATTGGCGTCGCCGAACCCAAATCGCCGGAGGGTAAGTAATGGGGCTTCTCGAAGGACGGACGGCGATTGTAACGGGTGGTTCCCGAGGGCTGGGAAGAGCAATCTGTCTGTCGCTTGCGCGCGAAGGCGCCAACGTGGCTTTCAACTATTCGCGCTCGGACGACGATGCTGCTCAAGTTTTGTCGGCGATGAAAGACATGGGCGTCAAGGCTTCCGCGTTCAAGGTCTCGGTGCTCGATAAAAACGGCCTGCAAGAAATGGTGCGTACAGTCGAGAAAGAAATGGGCCCTATTGACGTCCTGATCAACAACGCTGGCGTTGGCCAGGTCGTTCCGCTGGCGCTCATGGAGGAGGAAGATTGGGACCGCATGATGAACATCAGCGTGAAGGGCGCCTTCCTTACAACGCAGGCCGTTCTTCGTGGAATGATCCATCAGAAGAGGGGTAGAATTTTAAATATCAGTTCCCTCGCGGGGGTGAAGATGATGCAAGCGCCAGTCCATTACAGCGCCGCCAAAGCGGCCTTGAAAGGCTTTACCGAAGCGCTGGCCAAGGAAGTCGGGCGATATGGCGTTACGGTCAATTGCCTTGCGCCTGGCGTCTTGACGGAAGGGGTCAGCGGCAACCTGCCGCCTGCGAAGCGGGATGAGTATCTTCGCCACTGCGCCCTGGGACGAGTCGGCACCTTCGAGGAAGTAGCGGAAACGGCGTCGTTTCTTGTGTCAGATCGAAACAGCTATATGAATGGCGCGACGGTGGTGGTTGATGGCGCGGTTTAACGGACGACTTTCGGGCGCGCTCGTTCTCGACTACCTGCTTTGGCCAGTCTTGATGATTGCCCCAATGTTGGCGGCCGCAGAGCTTCTCGACCTTGGCGTTCCGAACCTTGTCATGACCCCACTCGTGGTGGGAGCGCTTGCCGCTGTAGTTGTTGTTCTCGAACGTGTGCGCCCGGAACGCGCGGAGCACATGCGCCTGGATCAGCCCCTGTGGATAGAGGCCGGGCACCTGCTGTTCGGCGTGGAGCTTGGTTACGCGTTGGCGTTGGGCGCCACGACGCTCGTGGCGCAAGAGGCGCGAGACCTGATGCCCTTCCCTTCCTGGCCATCCCACTGGCCAATGGCTTTTCAACTTTTCATCGCGGCGCTGCTTTATGAGGCCACAAGCTACTGGCAGCATCGGATGTTCCATCTCATTCCCTTATTTTGGCGATTCCATTCTCTTCATCACAGCGGCGAACGCCTGAATGCTGTACGGGCTGCGCGCTTTCACATCGTCGATATTGCCATCGTCGCGTTTATCGCCTACCTGCCGCTGATGCTGATGGTCGTTTCGGATGATGTACTGGCCCTGCTCGGCGTTTTAATAAGCACATTGGGCATTATTCAGCATGCGAATATGAGAATACGAACGCCGGCATGGGTTGATCTGCTGGTTTGCACTCCCGCGGTCCATCGCCATCACCATTCCCGACTTCGCGCTGAGCACGATAGCAATTACGGGAACAGCGTGATGCTGTTCGACTTGCTGTTCGGCACTTTCGCCCGGCCGCGCCGCGAGGGTCCGGAATTGGTGGGGATCGAGAACGATACGGTTCCGCGAGGCTTTTTTCGGCAGGTTTTCAGTCCCTTCAAAATGTAAAAATAGAGCGGTTTGCAACGCGGTGTACGGTGTCGATCCTGGACCTGCGATGCTCACGTACGCAAGCGGCAAACCGCTCTAAGCATTGATTGTTTTTACAAATAATTTTGCACTGATTGGGGCTTGTTAGTTAAATTGAAATGCTGCAAGGTTTTTCATTCTCCAGGCTTTTCTCATCGTTCGGGTCGACAGGCCGTATTTGAATAGCGGCTCAAATTTGACTAGCGCGGGATGCTTAATCAGTAGGTGCTCTCTAACAAAGTTGATGGGGAGAGAAGATGAACAACATTGCCATAACAAATACCAAGGGCGATTCGCGATTTGTCGATGTAAATACACCAGTTTTTTTCAGGACGTCCCCCCCCTTTTTTCTCCCTCTTGGTTTCCCCAAAGCCGTTTGTAAAGAGGCCATCCCGAAGTTTCTTTGCGCCCTATCAATATTTTGGCGTTTTGTTCTTTTCCGACTGAAGGTTACTGTGACGCTAATCTTTGGGCGAGGTCAGCAAGCAGACCACTAGCTATCCTTATTCTTACTTGCTTTGTCAGGAGACCAATAACAATGAGCAACTTTGACGATTCCGCCAATCCTATTCCCGAACATCAAGCTGCGGTGAGCGACGACGAGACCAGCCGGGATATAAAGAATTTGAGAAACCGCATAAACGGCTTGCAAGAACAGTGGAAAGAGTTGCTCGAATGTTACAAAAGGGAGTTTCCCGATGAAGAGTCTGCTCCTTTGACAAGGCGAGATTTGTTGTTTGAGAAACAAGATACTGATTGTCGCGCCTTGAAAAAAATTGGTGATGATTTGGTTAAGGCGAGGGGTGAGTTGCTTGGCGCATCAGCTCAGGATTCGGAGAAAGCGCGTTTGGAAAAAATTAACCAAGCAAAAGCATTGCTGACGGAGCGAGATGATTTGTACTTGGCGCGGGTAAACATCTCAAAAGAACGAGTTTCCCTGGTCGATAAAGAGAAAGAAGTTGAGGATGCGTTGGATGCGTTGGAGCAAGAGTTTAAGACGCTGCAAGAGGGTGGCGATGCAGAGGCGGTGGAAAAGCGGCGAGCCATGATGATCAAGGTTCGCGCATTGGCAAAACAAGAAAGCGTGGCGTTTGATTTTTATGGTTTTGATGCCGGTCTAAAAGTAATGCAGGCGGTTGTCGGACGCGGTGTAACCATAAGAGCATGGGAGCTTAAGCCGCTCTTGGCAGACGCCCCGGAAGATCAAACATCGCTGCTGGAGGGCATTCTGAATGATGCCCAATTGAACAATGGATCGGAAGAGCGCGATCCGCTGACGGAACTGGAGAACCAGCGACTGGCAAGAAAGGCGGAGTTGAATAAGCCGGGCGCCGACTCAGAGGGCGAGTCTTTAATTAACAGTCTTGAATCGGTTTTAGCGAGACCGGATGGCCCCTCCTCCCATGATGCGGAGGCGAGTTTGAACGCCGTTTCGCCATCTTCCTTCTTGTTAATGGAGGAATCCCCTTTTGCCCTAAAGCGGCGCCTTACATGGTTGGGCCTCGATCTACTCTGGATTGATATTGAAAGAATACGTAAGGAGGAGCCTCTGCAGGAGGCGGAGTTAAATAGGCTGCAGGGGGAATATGAGGAA
>DATLHW010000176.1:0-4913 GCA_035539675.1 Burkholderiales bacterium
TTTGCAAGCAGCGCGATGACTGAGATCCATTGCAAATGACGTCGTCCGCTCGCCTCACCTGGGACATCTTTTGCCGAGTCGTCGACAATTTCGGCGATATCGGCGTGTGTTGGCGTTTTGCGCGGCAACTGGCCCAGGAGCACGACCTGGCCGTGCGTTTGTGGGTTGATGATCTTGTCACCTTTCAACGGATCAATGCGGAAATCGACCCTGAATCGGCGGCGCAATCAAGCTGTAGCGTTGAGATCCGTCATTGGATCGAGCCGTTCCCCGATGTTTCGCCCGCCGATGTCGTGGTTGAAACGTTTGGTTGCGATACGCCGGAACGCTATCAGCTCTCCATGGCGGCGATGGAGAAAAAGCCCGTATGGATCAATTTCGAATACCTCTCCGCAGAGCCCTGGGTGAACGATTGCCATGCCTTACCATCGCCGCATCCCCGCTTGCCCCTCGTTAAATACTACTTTTTCCCCGGGTTCGGTCCCGAAGTCGGCGGCTTATTGCGTGAGCGCGATCTTATGCGCGAGCGGGAGCTGTTCGTCAGTGAACCGAAAACGCTCACGGCGTTCTGGCGATCGTTAAAGTTACCGCAACCCGCTCCGACAGAGACGCGGGTAAGTCTTTTTTGTTACGAGAATCCCGCCATCGCCGATTTGTTCGCCACCTGGGCAGTCAGCCCAGCGCCACTGCTATGTCTTGTGCCGGAAGGTCGTGCGGTCGCCGACGTAAAGGCTTTCTTTACTGCTGACGAGTCGGTTGCGCCAAATGATTACGTCCGGGGAAATCTCAAGGTGCGAGTGCTGCCTTTTCTCGATCCGTCACACTATGATCGGCTGCTCTGGGCTTGCGATTGCAACATCGTTCGCGGCGAGGACTCCTTCGTCCGCGCTCAATGGGCGGGAAAACCGTTTGTGTGGCACATCTATCCGCAACAGGAGAATGCTCACTGGGTGAAGTTGAACGCGTTTATCGACCGGTATTGCGGCGATATGGCGCCTGAAACCGCGGCCGATCTGCGCGCGTTTTGGCGGACCTGGAACAGTGGCCGGGGAGCAGGGCAGGCATGGCCTGCTTTCTGGCGGCGCAGAGCGGAACTGGCGGCGCACGCCGATTGTTGGGCCGAGCGCCTTGTTGGGCTGGGGGATCTTGCCTCCAATATGGTTCGCTTCACCCATAAGTTGTTAAGCGAATCCGATGCGGCGTCCAGTCAGCGTTAGGCAGGGGCGCCATCCCCTCAAGGCTTAAAAAAGCTCTTGACCGCCTCGCTTACGCGTGTCCAAGCCCTTTTTCTGGGGTAAAATGAGCGCCCCCTAAGGAAGGCCCTTTAAAAGAGAAATCTTGGACCGCAGCTTTCCAACAGGGCGCCACTTTCTCTTTCAGAATCGATTTACAGGGCAGGAACTCCTATGAAACAAGCGCAAGAACTCCGGATGGGCAACGTGATCTTGGTCGGTAAAGACCCCATGGTCATTCTTCGGGCGGAATACAACAAGGGCGGTCGCAATTCCGCCGTGATGAAAATGAAAATGAAAAACCTGCTTTCCGGAGCAGGCATGGAAACGGTCTACAAGGCCGATGAGAAGTTTGAAGTATTGGTTCTCGAACGCAAGGAAGTGACTTATTCGTATTTTGCGGATCCGCTGTATGTTTTCCTGGACGCCGAGTACAACCAGTACGAAATCGAGAAGGACAGCATGGGCGACGCGCTCAACTACCTCGAAGACGGTTTACCTGCGGAAGTGGTGTTCTACGACGGCAAGGCTATTTCTGTTGAACTCCCCACCAGCGTGACGCGCGAGATCACTTACACCGAACCAGCGGTGCGCGGCGATACGTCCGGCAAGGTACTGAAGCCAGCCACCATCGGCACGGGCTTCAATGTGCAGGTGCCGCTGTTCTGTGAGACGGGCGACAAGATCGAGATCGATACACGTACGGGTGAATATAAGAAACGCGTCACCGGCTAAAACGGGACGACATCAGTGAAAAAAGGGGCAGCGATGCCCCTTTTTGTTTCTTTAGGGCCGAAGGGAGGAGGGCGGATGCTTCGTAAGTTTGACGTCTCACGAATTTAATAAGTTTCGACGCCAAGGTCGTGAAAGACGCGCCTCCTGGAGGCTATCGAAAACCGATTCCATTTCCAAATTAATCATGAGCGCGAAAGCTGCGCTGACAAAACGTCCGATTAATTTGAAAATGGAACAAGGCGAGGCCCGAACTGGGCCTCGCCTTTATTCCCTAAGCGGCCCGTCGCTCAATTCCCGAATAAGGGCTCGAACTCCTACGCCGTTCCGGTCCTTGATAAGCCCTGCGACTTCTCATGGCTTCCATCTCGGAGGGTTCCCCCGTCCGCTCAATATCAACCTCGGTTTCCCGCACCGTATCGCGAATCGTTTCCTCCCGCGCCGTGGTTTCTTTGCCGATGACAACTTCCTCCACGACACGAGCCTGCTTCTCGACTACTGGCTGCTCTTCGGTTTCGCGCACTTCGAAGGTTTGCTCTTGGAAAGCTTCTTCGCCAGCCGCGCTTATTGGCCTATCGACAGGACGACGTTCAACGTCAACATGCTCTTCCTGTAGCTGCACCGTTTCCTCAACGGGCCTTTCGATGACATGGCTGAAAACTCGTACGCCGCCGCGTTCAACTTGGCGTTTGCCAACCTGTAGTTCTTCTTTCACCACGGGGATAACTTCCTCCTCTCCTTGCGGGGGCGCCGATTCCAATTCCTCCTGATTCGCAGCGCCGCTTCCGGTCCAGCCGCTTGATTTCCATTGACGGGATCGTTCATCGATATCGATGGCGCCATGGTCGCGCATGATCTCCACGGCTTTATCCGCCATGTCGTCATCGTCGGCTGACACCGTAACCAATGTTCCACCGCGTCGAATGCCTTCGGCCAACGTATCAGCCTCGTGCTCGGGGATGCCCAAGTTCGTCAGGGCGCCGATACCACCGCCAGCAACCGCTCCCACGCCCGCTCCCGCCAATGCGGCGGCAATTGGTCCCGCTGCAATGATCGGACCGATGCCAGGAATCGGTAACGCGGCGAGCCCGACTAAAAGACCCGCGGCTCCGCCGAGGGCGGCTCCAGCGCCCGCGCCTTTCATCGCGCCGGCAGCGGTTTCTTCACCTCTTGCGGCTTTTTCCTGGGCTTCGATTTCAGCTGAACCTCCGGTCTTGTCGCTAGCCATCAATCCGATTGAGTTGCGATTGAAACCGCCATCGACGAGCTCCTGTACGACATCTTGCGCATCATCATAATTTTCCATTAGACCCACTACGGTTATTGCCATGATTGCTCTCCTGTCTATTCAATAAAAAATACTTGTGAACCCAATTGCATTTATTCTTCTCTCCCATTGGCGACGAGTTGTGGCGTATTACTTTTACAAGAACCAGCCTCAATCGCCTTATTTGCTCGCGGAGAAATTTATCCATTTCTCAACTGGAGGCTTTGGGTTGATGCCGATCGCGCTCCACTATCGCCTCCTCGCTGCGTAGAGTGACGCTCTGCGGACCGCCGGCTTCCACCGTGTGCCTACTGATATGCAATTCCTCCTTAAGAATCCATTGCTTTTGCACCACCAACTTTTCTTCAAGCACCGGGACAATGAGGAGCTTCCCTTCGTAACGCGCCGCCACTGGCTGATCGACAACGCGATTGATGCTGACACGCTTCACGTCCACCTCTTCGCGCAATAGGGGCTGATCGATCATTTCCTCGTGCTCGTGAACGATTTTCCGAACGCGTACGATTCCTGTTTCAACCTTGGTCTTGCCCACTTCAAGTTCTTCGCGAGCCAGTGGAATTGTGAGTAAGGGCTCCTTGGCGCTAGCTATATTCGGCTTATGCTCGGGCGCCACTTTCGATGAGGCGATTCGGTAGTCTGAGTGACTTTTTGCGAATGCAGGAGCCGCCGCAGGCGCTTGGCCGCGATCTAGCCGTTCTTCTTCCTGGGAAGATCGCCAACTTAAATTGGATTGTCGTCCTACTGCTTCATCAACCGCCGCGCTTACTTCATGTGGAGCCACTTGGTGGACCATGTGCCCCGCGCCTGGAATGAGACGAAGTACGCTCTGCGGCAACTCTCGATGTAGCCGCATCGAGTGGCGGTTCGGATGCACGAATCGATCATTGGCGCCCGACACAATCACTACCGGCATCGTCAATTGTTGGTAGTAACGCTGAAACTTGAACGCGGATGGAATCATCAATCCACTTTCCGCGGCGCTTGCGCGAAGTTGCGACGGGCGAAGGGCCATCCAGACGGGAAATTTTTCAGAAAAATGTTGCGGAGTCGGGGCAGGCCCAAAGATCATTCGAAGCAGACTTGGCCACATTAACCGTCCGAGTATCGGCGAAATCGTGTAACGCAGGATGTCGCCGATGACCGGAATGGCCGGCGTTGAAAAGATTGGGACGTCGGGGCGGAGGGTGGGGTAGTAGTATCCCGACATTAGCACAAGGCTGCGTACGTAAGCTGGCGATTGTAACGCCAGCGCTAGAGCAACCATGGTTCCCCACGAGTGACCTAATACGACCGGGTGCGTGACTTGGAGTTGCTGCAAAGCGCCCCGTAAGACTCTTGCTTGCGCGATTGGATTCCAACTCCTGCCGCGCGGACGTTTGCTGTAACCATATCCGGGCCGATCAAAGGCGATCACGCGGTATCGCGACGCAAGGAGGTCCACCAAACCGCTAATGATGAAATCCTGAATCATGCTGCCGTTTCCGTGCAACAGGACTATGGGCTCTCCTTGCCCTTTGTCGATGTAGTGCAGTCGCACGCCTTCGACATCCATGAACTGGCCCACAGGAGGATTGGCTTGTTCAACCTGTCGCTTTTTGTAGAGGTTGAATATGACCGCGGCGGCAATAATGGCCGCGATACTTAGAAGCACAGTCTGCATG
>DATLHW010000177.1:0-7169 GCA_035539675.1 Burkholderiales bacterium
GAGCAGGAAGCGCGCATCAACGAAGAGCAATACGACCAGCAATTGAAGGATGCGCAAGCCGATCTCGTTCAACTTGCCGATCTGATTGAAAAGCGCCGTTCGACGGCTTTGCAAAACGATATCAATCGGCTTACCGAGGAAATTACCGCGCTCGGCGCCGTGAACCTCGCCGCACTTCAAGAACTAACGGCCAGCCGGGAACGTCAAGCGTATCTTGATGCGCAGGCGACCGATTTGCGCGAAGCAGTGGAGACGTTGGAATCGGCCATCAAACGCATCGATCGCGAAACGCGAGAGTTGCTGCAAACGACTTACGATACGGTCAACCGCAACTTCAGTGAATTGTTCCCGTCGTTGTTTGGCGGCGGGAATGCATGCCTCACGCTGACCGGCGAAGAGATTCTCGACGCCGGCTTGACTGTAATGGCGCAGCCTCCCGGCAAGAAGAACGCGTCCATTCATCTGCTTTCCGGCGGTGAAAAAGCGCTGACGGCGTTATCGCTGGTGTTCGCCTTGTTCCGGTTGAACCCGGCGCCGTTCTGTTTGTTGGACGAGGTCGACGCGCCCTTGGACGATCCGAACACCGAACGGCTTTGCTCCCTGGTGAAGAAGATGGCGGTGGAGACGCAGTTTCTATACATCAGCCATAATAAGATCACCATGGAAATGGCCGAACAGTTGATTGGCATCACCATGCAGGAACAGGGCGTGTCCCGCGTGGTCGCAGTAGACATTGATCAAGCGATCAAGTTGAAGGACGGTAGAGCCGTCGAAGCTGCTTAGAAGGTATTCCGAATTCGCGCTGACCGAAGTTCGATACTCTAAAAGCATTCAAAGCAAAACCCGGATTGCGGTTTCCCGTCCGGGTGCACATAGGATTTAAAAACAGAGAATGAGCGACTTACACCTCAGTCTGGTCATTATCGGACTGATATTCATTGCGGCGGTATTCTTTTTCAATCGATGGCAGGAGCATAAATACCGCAAGCAGGCGGAAAAAATGTTCCGTGGCGAACGCCGCGACGTGCTGTTTGACGAACCGGCGGAAAGCGCTGGTTACGAGCGCATCGAACCCACCTTTCATAACGAAGTGACGCTTAGCGACGAAGCGCCGCCGCAGGCTTCGCATACCCCTGTCGAATACGCCGACGTCGAACACTGGGAGTCTGTTCCAAGCCCGGAGCCGGTTTCGCCGCCTCTGAAGGTCGAAGAACCCGTCGAGCAAATAACGCCCAAATTTCCGATTGATGAGGCGGTTGACCTGATCGCAGTCATTCGCGTCGCAGAGCCCGTGTCCGGCGCCGATGTCGCTAGTTTAATGACGCGAGCCCAGACATTTTCCAAGCCGGTGCATTGGGAGGCGATGGTGGCTGGACGGTGGAGTGAAGTAATGTCACGGGGACAGTACGTCGACTTGAGATTGGCCCTGCAATTGGCCGATCGTCGCGGACCTGCGACCAACGAAGAAATCTCACGTTTCATCGCGCTCGTTCACCAGTTCGCCACGGAATTGGATGGCGAAGCGCATACGGAAGCGGAAGAATCCGCCGCGACTCGCGCCACCGAACTCGATGGATTTTGCGCCGATGTCGATGTCGAGATCGGCGTCAATCTGATCAATCGCGATCAACCCATGCCGGGAACAAAAATCCGTGCGCTGGCGGAGGCTTCCGGCCTCAAGCTCAACGCCGATGGCGTTTTCCATTTTCACGATGAACACAGCGTACCGTTGTTCACGCTACGTAACTCAGAGCCGCGTCCATTTACAGCGGACCATGTAAAAAATATCAGCACGCGCGGCGTTACCCTGTTGCTTGACGTGCCTCGTGTGGCGTCAGGCTTGCGCGCCTTCGATCAGATGATGCAGCTCGGCTCCCAGATTGCGAACGCCTTGGGCGGCGATGTCGTGGACGATAACGGCAAACCTCTGACGGGCGCTGGAGCGGACGCCATTCGGCGCCAGTTGGGACTTATTTACCGGGACATGAACGATTACGGGATTCCTGCTGGCGGTCCATTGGCGCTACGGTTGTTTTCGTAGGCGCTCCTCCATCATTTTAAAAACTCAGGTATTCCTTACGCACGCGCCTTGCGTAGGTCCGAATTCTTACCGCGTCCCATAGATGTCACTTGAGGCAAGGTTAATGGATTTTGTTGGTATGAGACTTCTTTCGAAACCTACTGCGCGGCCCGAGATCAAGCCTGCGATGCTCAACGTACATATCGTACGCCTGCGCTTCTCGGCTCGATCTCGGACCGCTCGCTACGGTTTTGAAAGAAGTCTATTGACCATTCATTTTTAGAGCGATGACTGACCACGAAGCACAAGCAAAGCGCGCCGAAGAACTCCGCCAAGCCATCGAACTCCACAACTACCGTTATTACGTGCTCGACGATCCCACGGTCTCGGACGCGCAATATGACGGTTGGTTTCGAGAGCTTCAGGAATTGGAGGCGGCGCACCCCGAGTTTGTTACGCCTGATTCGCCGACGCAGCGCGTGGGCTCGAAGCGCTTATCGCAGCTTCCCCCGGTTGCCCATCGTGTGCCGATGCTCTCCCTTAACAATGCGTTTAGCGAGGAGGAATTAACGGCGTTCGACCGGCGAATTCGCGAGGGGCTTGGCGTCGAAGAGGTTGAGTACGCATGCGAGCCGAAATTCGATGGTCTGGCCGTGACGTTAACCTACGAAGACGGCAGGTTTGTTAGAGGCGCGACCAGAGGCGACGGTTATATCGGCGAAGAGGTGACGGACAACCTTCGAACGATACCCACCATCCCCACGTACGCGCCGACCCTGCACGGTCTTTTCGAAGTGCGTGGCGAAGTTCTGATGCTGAAGAAAGATTTCGAAGCGCTGAACGAAAGACAACGCGCACAGGAGCAAAAGACTTTCGTTAATCCGCGCAACGCCGCGGCCGGATCGTTGCGGCAATTGGATTCCAGACTAACAGCTCAACGGCGGCTCACGTTCTTTGCTTATGGGGTAGGGGCCGTTGAAGGCGTCGTGCTGCCTGGTACGCATGCCGGACAGGTGGATTATCTGCGCAGCCAGCGGTTCAAAGTGAGTCCCGAGGTTCGAGTCGTCAAAGGGGCGTCCGGTTTGCTGGAGTACTACCGCCACATCGGCGCGCAACGGGCGTCTCTGCCTTATGAGATCGATGGCGTCGTTTATAAGGTCAACGATCTGGCGTCGCAAGAACGGCTAGGTTTTGTTTCGCGGGCGCCGCGCTTCGCCGTGGCTCATAAGTTTCCGGCGGAGGAAGCGACGACCCAGGTGCTGGATATTGATGTGCAGGTTGGGCGAACCGGCGCGATTACGCCGGTTGCGCGACTGGAGCCGGTGTTCGTGGGCGGAGTGACGGTCACCAATGTCACGTTGCATAACGAGGATGAAGTTAAACGGAAAGATGTACGGGTTGGCGATACCGTCGCGGTGCGTCGAGCTGGCGATGTGATTCCTGAAATTTTGCGGGTCGTCAGCGATCAGTCGCCCGATCGCGCTCCGGAATTCAAGCTTCCTTCGCACTGTCCGATTTGCGCCTCGGCGGTCATTCGCCTCGAAGGCGAGGCGGCGGCGCGCTGCACAGGCGGGCTCTATTGTCCGGCGCAACGCAAACAAGCGTTGCTGCATTTCGCCCAACGTCGCGCGATGAACATCGATGGTTTGGGTGATAAGCTGGTCGATCAATTGGTGGATAGTCATGTCGTTCGCACCCCGGCGGATCTTTACAAACTGGGGCTCACGGCCCTCGCCTCGTTGGAGCGAATGGCGGAAAAATCCGCAAATAATCTGCTTACCGCTATCGAAAACAGTAAGCAAACGACGCTGCAACGATTCATTTTTGCATTGGGCATTCGCAATGTCGGTGAATCGACAGCGAGAGATTTGGCGTTGTATTTCGGCAATCTGGATGCGCTGATGGCTGCTGATGAGGCGCGTCTGATGGAGGCGCCCGACGTAGGGCCCGTGGTGGCGGCCTCAATTGCGCAATTTTTCTCGGAAGCCCATAACCGTGAAGTGATCGAACAACTGCGGGCGGCAGGCGTCGCCTGGGCGGAAGGCGATGGGCAACAGAAAGAGGCCGGGCTTCTGGATGGAAAGGTTTTCGTGCTGACGGGTACGTTGCCCACGCTTTCCCGTGACGACGCCAAACAACTGATCGAAGCGGCGGGCGGTAAGGTTAGCGGATCGGTTTCTAAGAAGACGCATTACGTCGTGGCCGGTAGCGATCCGGGAAGCAAACATGACAAGGCGGTCGAGCTTGGCGTTCCGGTCCTTGATGAGGCGGGGTTGCTGGAATTATTGAATATGTAGACAGGTAGGGCTCGTTTTCCGCCCTACAAAGCTACAAAGCTACAGAGCTAAATGATGGAGAAGACGCATGAAGAAAATAACTAAAGCCGTATTTCCCGTGGCGGGCTTGGGCACTCGCTTTTTGCCGGCAACCAAGGCAAGCCCGAAGGAGATGTTGCCAGTCGTTGATAAACCGCTGATCCAATACGCAGTCGAAGAAGCAGCTGCGGCCGGGATCACGGAAATGATCTTTGTCACCGGTCGGGGCAAACGCACAATTGAGGATCATTTCGACAAAGCGTACGAACTGGAAGCGGAATTGCAGTTGAAAGGCAAACACGACCTGCTTGAGGAAGTGCGCAGCCTTTTACCGGCTAACTTGTCCTACGTTTATATTCGCCAAGCCGAGGCGAAGGGGCTGGGGCATGCAGTGCTATGCGCCAAGCAATTGGTCGGCGACGAACCTTTCGCCGTTCTGCTGGCGGACGATCTGATCGACGGCGTCCCCCCCGTGATGCAGCAAATGGTGGATGTGTTCGACGAGTACCATGGCTCTGTGTTGGGGGTGTTGAATATTCCCCGTAAAGACGCGAATCAGTATGGCATCGTGGCGAGCGAAGCGTTGGGTGATCGCATACATAAACTGTCCGGCATTGTCGAGAAACCTGCGCCCGCAGACGCGCCTTCGACATTAGCCGTCGCCGGACGGTACATTCTGAAGCCGCGCATCTTTCACTACCTGGAGCAAATCTCGACGGGGGCGGGCGGCGAACTGCAACTGACCGACGCTATTGCTGCATTGCTGCAAGAGGAACGAGTGCTAGCATACGAGTTCGACGGCGCGCGGTACGATTGCGGCAATAAGCTGGGATATTTGCAAGCGACCGTAGCTTATGGGCAACGACATAAAGAGATCGGTCCCGAGTTTTCGGCGTATCTTAGAGACGTTGTTTGCAAGATGTAGGGAGGGGCGTGTTTTAAAGGTTTCCGAGCGGGAATTCTGAAGCTCGCGATTGTCGTTTACGCGTCGCGCGCCCACGTTTCCGACGTCATCTTGAACCGTGTCGGGATTTTTAAAACATTTTGTTAACTTTTAATAACTTAAATCGAAAATGCTGACTAGAGACGAGGCTCTGAAAGTATTAGAGGACGGCGAGGAAATCATTTCCGCCGAAGAGGTCAGCCGCGCGGTTCGTCGAATCGCCACTGAAATCGAAGCAGCGCTGTCGGATAAACAACCACTCCTGCTGTCGATAATGGGCGGCGCCGTGGTGTTTACCGGTCAGCTTTTACCGCTGCTGAATTTTCCGCTCGACTTCGACACGATTCACGTAACCCGCTATGGCAGTGAAACGCGCGGCGGGGAGCTGGTTTGGAAATTGGCGCCTCGCGAAAACGTCAGCGGACGCGTCGTGTTATTACTCGATGACATCCTGGACGAAGGTCACACTCTCGCGGAAACGCGTGAGATGGTGATGAAACTCGGCGCCAAGGAGGTCTACTGCGCCGTGTTTACCGACAAGAATATCGGTCGTTCAAAACCGATCAAAGCGGACTTCGTCGGTCTTACGTTGCCGAATCGTTTCGTCTTTGGTTATGGAATGGATGTGGATGGCGCTTGGCGCAATTTGCCGGCGATCTATGCGATGAAGGATGACTCCACGTCGTAACGATCTGCGTGTGCAAGCGCAGATGCGTCCTGCAAGGGCAACGCCGCTGGGCGCTTTTGTGTAAGCACTAATTCTTCACACTAATTAACAGGCTCTAAAAACATGCTAGCTATTATCGGGGGCACCGGTTTCACTAAACTCGCCAATCTGGAAATCATTCGCCGACAGGTGGTTCGTACGCCCTACGGCGAACCGTCAGGGACGCTGATTTTCGGCAAATTGCTCGACAAGGAATTGGTCTTTCTTGCGCGACACGGATATGGGCATCACTTGGCGCCGCATGAAGTCAATTACCGCGCCAATATTTGGGCGCTGAAGCAGGCGGGCGCGGACTACGTCGTGGCGATTAATTCGGTTGGTGGAATTCCCGATGCATTGCCCCCGGGCACGTTGGTTGTTCCCGATCAGATCATCGACTACACCTGGGGTAGGAAATCGAGCTTCTTCGAAGGGTCGGAGCAACCGGTGACGCATATCGATTTCACCTTGCCTTATGACGAAGGCATGCGTCAATGTTTAATCGCAGCCGCCGCCAAAGTAGGGGAGCAAATCGTCGCGAATGGTGTCTATGCGTGTACGCAAGGACCTCGGTTGGAGTCGGCGGCCGAAATCAATCGGCTGGAGAAGGATGGGGCGACCATCGTGGGAATGACGGCTATGCCGGAAGTCGCATTGGCGCGTGAGCAAGGACTTAGATACGCAGCCTTGGCAGTGGTCGTCAACCATGCGGCCGGTCGCGGCGCCAGCGTTCAAGGAATTCGTCTTGAAGATACCTACGCCTTCCTGGAGGCGGGTATCGGCAAGATCCACAAGATATTAGAGGCGTTGGAGATGCCTAATGGCAATTAGAACCGTCTTAAAGATGGGCGATCCGCTGTTGTTGCAGGTCGCTCAGCCAGTCACAAAATTCGATACGCCCGAACTCCAGGTGCTGCTCGAAGACATGCACGACACAATGATTGCGATGAGCGGCGCAGGATTGGCCGCGCCGCAAATCGGCGTTTCCAAGCAAGTGGTCGTATTCGGATTCAAGCAGAACGCTCGTTATCCGGAGGCGGACGAAGTGCCTTATACGGTGTTGATCAATCCGGAGATCACGCCGCTGGGTAATGAGGAAGAGGAGGGCTGGGAAGGATGCTTATCGGTCCCCGGATTGCGCGGCATGGTTCCTCGGTACAAGCGAATCCGCTATACCGGATTCGA
>DATLHW010000178.1:0-7816 GCA_035539675.1 Burkholderiales bacterium
GTATTCACGTCCTGCTCGCCTACGTAATGCCGCTGAAAAATATGCTCAGGCAGTGGGGGCCGCGTTGCCGGATTGAGTGAGCCGGCGAGCGGGCTGTAGCCGTGCAGGTTTGCCCACGCCTCGGTATCCAGATTGGCGCCTAACGTGACGACCGCTGCGGTTTCCGGAAAGCGCTCGGCAAGCAGCATAGCGAGTACACCACCGCCGCTGTGCCCAAAAAAAGCCAAGTGGCGATATTGATTAGTCGCCAATACAGTGCGCAGCGCAGATTCCATACTCGTAACGACTTCCTCTGCATATCGTCGGTGAGTCCAGAGCAGCGGCGAGCAAGGTGGTGAGCCTTCGAGGGCAAAGTAGCAAGGACGGCCCAGATAGACAACCGGCGACGAATCGAGCGCCATGAGATTCAGCATGACAAGATTGCGCGGCGTTGGATCGGGCGATATGCGATTCGTTGTTAGCCAAGGGGTTCCGTCGTGTTCGATGTAGACGTGCAGGGTCTTGCTGCCGTTCCCGCCGGGTTTGAAGTAGAGCAAATGCTTGTATGGCGTCCCGATGGCGACTGAGCGCGAAAGCTCCAACTCAGTCGCCAGTTTATCCGCTCGTTGGGCGGGCGTTACGCATGCAGCGACTGTTGCACAGGCCGCAAGTAAGCATAAACGCGTGACTCTTTTCATGAAGTAGGCCGATGTCATGTGAGCAAACATTCTTCTTATTTGCCCACACCACATCTGTCTCTGACTGCCTTTGCGTCGGCCTACCTAAAATTCTCCGCGAACGCCCACCGTAACACCGGTATTGTTCGTCTCGCTCAACCCCTGAACCGAATCCACATTTAAGAATGCGGACACACCGCCCGGGAACACTGCGGCGACGCCAACGCTGAGCGTGAAAAAGTTTCGATCGGGGCTGTCGGTCGGAATGGTGAAGAAAGTGTTGAACGGATCGTGCGTATATTTCGCGACGACGGAACTGCTATCGTTATCGAATTCATGATTCCACTCGACTGCGAAGTACGGCGAGAGGACGCCAAAATCTGTGCTGATGGTGTTCGATATTCTTCCGCCAATGGCGGTTTGCACCGACTTCGTGGTTCTCGCCTCAACATCAAGCCCCAGACTGCTGACCGGCTCCGACTCCGTGAAACCATCGATCTTCAAGCGAAGATAGTCGATCCTTCCGTAGGGAGTAAGAGAAAAATTTTGCTTGCGAATGTCATAGCCCGCGCCGAGCGTCAGCGTCATTTGCTTGCCTTCGGGACTTGCCGAGGCGGTAGCGTTGATGCCCGGCGTTCCGGTTACGCTCGGGATAACAATGTGGCGTCTGCTGTCGAAATCCAACCACGCGTAACTCAGAAAGCCATCGACGTAAAAGCCGCCGAAGTTACGCGTTGCGTAAAGGGAAAGGCCGCTATTGCCGGATTCGACATCGCCCAGGGAATTGTCGAAGTCGATTTCGGTTTTGGCGTAGCTCACCGCCACGCCAGCGACGAACGAATCGCTGAAACGGTAGTCGACGCCCGTTGTGATGCCGACATCGCTGAAATCGAATGCGTCCTCGCGGTCCGTTGCGGATCGATCGCCCTTGTTGTAGGAGCCGTTGACGAATGCGCCCCACTTACCACCGAGTCCGCCATCCGCGCTCGCACCGCCGCCTGTGGCGCCGCGCGGCGATAAATCAGCGGCGCTAAAGTTTTTACCTTGGATTGTGAATGTCGATTCCGCTAAGGTGAGCCCGCGCCCGCCGCTTCTCAATGCAAGAAGCCGTCCGTTGATTGGATTTTTTCCAGCCGCATCGATAGAACCTCGCGCCAGCGCATTCATTTCTTCTGGAGCGGCGCCCTGGACCGCGGCTCGCATCCCGTTATTTGTCAAACCGAGGTTGAATGCAGTGGGCCCCGACCCTTGCAAGGCATTGCTTGTGTGCTCCATCTTGCGGCATTCAACGCCAAGCTGCTGCTCCTGAGCCGAATTGACGTTTAAGCCGGTGCGAGTATTAATTGGGCCGCAAATCTGCTGGAGCACCGTGGCGACCGGGCTTTGAACCTCCGTAAGAGAAGGCACGGCGGTAAGGTCTGCCCAAGCCGTTCCGGGACAACCCAATGCAACTGCAATGACCGTGGATCCATACGCAACCGCTACTCCCTTTCTTGGCTTCATGTGACCCTCCCAGAGAATTTGTCGCCTATTGGAATAGGCTCTTAACGCCTGCTGTGTCCACGCTGATTGGCGCATCGATAGTGTATTAATATATGTGAGTACAAGAAAGCGTCTTTCGATAAATCACAGTAGTTAGCCGTATTGATTTGTCGCACAATTACAAAATGCGGCGGCTGGTTTTCCGCAGGGGGGTAATGATGAAATCCGATCACTGGTCTGGACGCGTCATTCCATGGGCGGCGGCCCTCTGCCTGTCCGCAATAATGATCCCTTTAATCGCTAATAGCGAACCCTCTCCGAACAACGCTTCGCTGTCTGCCCACGATGTCGATAAATTGTTGGTCGTCGATTGCTTGTTGCCAGGGCAAGTAAGGCGGTTGGGCGCCAAGCTCACCTATTTGACGCCGCGCCGGCCCGCCAAAACAACGGCAGGCGATTGCGCCATCCGAGGCGGCGAATATGTCGCTTACGACCGCAGCGATCTCAACACCGCGTTGACTGCGTGGATGGGTTCGGCGAATGCGGGCGACAAGGAAGCTCAGACCTATGTGGGCGAGATCTACGAAAGGGGGATCGGCGGCGCGAAGCCCGATTACGCGTCCGCGGCGCAATGGTATAAGAAGGCTGCGGATCAGAACTTTGGTAGAGCGCTTATCAATCTTGGTTTCCTTTATGAAAAAGGACTTGGCGTCGAGAAAAATCAAACCGTCGCGTTGAACCTTTATCGCCAAGCCTCCGGGCTTACCGGCATCATTGGCTTGGATGAAGGGGCTGCGGCGCCAACGGCTCGGCAGGAGGAAACGAAGGCCTTGCGTGAAGAGTTGGAGCAAGCAAGGCAAGAACTGGAAAAAGCCAGAAAAGATCTCAAGCGCCATCAAAATGATAAACAGTCGGAGATTGAGTTACTTCAACGTCAGAAGCTCGAAGCCGCGCAAACCGGCAATCGGGACGTTGTTGAAAAACTTGAAACGCAACTGCGCGCAAGGGAGGCTGATTTAAGTAAACATCGCCAGGAGGTCGCGCAACTGGAGGACGCGTTGGAAACTTACCGCGTCCGGCTCGCCGGCATGACAAATGAGAGCGCGTCGCTGCGGCGGCAACTCGACGACGCGCGGCAGCGACTCATTGGATCGGAAAAGGAGCTCGAAGCGCGTCGGGTAGCGGCGACGCAAGATCAAGCGCGGTTCGATGCGACAAAGGCTGAATTGGAGCGACAGAAGCAACTCGCCGCATCCGCCAACGAAAAAGCGCAAGTGAAGAAACTGGAGGCGCAGCTCAAGGAGCGTGAGGAGTTGCTGGCGCGACAGACCCGTGAAATATCGCGAATCGAACAAGAGGCTGTGCGTTACAAGACGCAATTGGCGCGGCTTGAAACATTGGCGCCTCCGTCATCAAACAAGCCATCAACGCCAATAGTCGCGTTTGCGCCCCCTAGCATCCAGATGATCGATCCGCCGCTTGTGACGTTGCGCGGCCCAACCAGCATTAAAGTTCGGGGCGGCGTGAAGGCGCGGGAATTGATTGGCAAGGTGTCGACACCGGCGGGCCTCCTATCCTTTACCGTTAATGACCGCAAGGAAAGCGTAGACCCGAGTGGGCTATTCAAAACCGAAATCTCTATTGTTGGAGCGGTCACGCCCGTTACGCTGATCGCTGTCGATGCACAGGGTAAACGGGCGGCGCTCGAATTTTCTCTTGTGCCGGAATCGTACGGCGCAGCGGCGCGGCCAGCGACGGCGAAAGTAACGTCTCAATTGAACTTCGGCGTTTACCATGCGCTCGTTATCGGCAATCAGCAGTATCAGCGTTTGCCTGGTCTCGACACGGCGATAGACGATGCGAAGGCGATATCGGATTTGCTGAAAACGAAGTACGGCTTCAAGGTCACCAATTTGATCAACGCAACGCGCTATCAAATTCTCTCCGAACTGAACCGGCTACGGGCCACGCTAACGGAAAAGGACAACCTGCTGATCTACTACGCCGGACACGGCGAACTGGACAAGGCCAACTTGCGCGGATATTGGCTTCCAGTGGATGCGGAGCCCAACAGCGACGCGAATTGGATTTCCAGCGTGGCGATTACGGATATTCTTAATGCGATGTCCGTAAAACACGCCCTTGTCGTCGCCGATTCCTGCTACTCGGGCGCAATGACCCGCTCCTCGATCGGTCAGTTGGAGTCTGGCATTTCAGACGAGGCTCGCGAGAAATGGTTAAAAGCGTTGGTGAATACGCGCGCCCGGACAGTGCTGACCTCGGGCGGGTTGCAACCGGTGTTGGACGGTGGCGGCGGTAAGCATTCGGTGTTTGCAGTCAGCTTATTGGAAGTGTTGCGGGATAACGAGGAGCCGTTGGAGGCGCAGCGTTTATATCGGGAAGTGGCGGCCCGGGTTTTGCTTAGGGCCAGTCGTTTTCAAATCGATCAGAAGCCGGAGTACGCCGCGCTTAAATTCGCGGGTCACGAATCGGGCGATTTTCTATTTGTGCCGGCGAGGTAATGTTCGGAGTAGCCCGGATTAGCGCAGCGTAATCCGGGCGACAGTTCGGCGATATAAGTCGCGACTTCAATGGGTTCGAAATTAGACGCCCGAGAGACGGTCCGCAAGCACCCGTAATCGATCGTCATTCGCCTTCTCGGTCATCCGGCATCCCGCTGCGGTGTTGCATGTTGTCCCGTGAGACTGTTGGTCAACCACGATCACTGGCGGACTTTTTATGCCAGCCCCACCAATGAATCCCCTCATCCTGCGGCCCATTGGCTCGACCGCCACGGCGCCGGATTGGACGTTAACCTCGGTTTCCAGATCTGGTTTCACCTCGATGATGAATTCCGTTCCTCGCACTGCCGTGACGGCGCTTGGCGTGCGGACCACCCAGGAACCTTTCTTTGAGGGCGCGACCGTCTGGCTGATCAGGCCGATATCGAGCACGAAGCGGCCAACCCGCGGCGCTTCCTTGTTCCCGGCGTAAAATTTTTCGATCTTCAGCGTCGATGCATCGCCGACGACAATGATCGAACCGTCCAGAAATCGAAGCTTGATTCGGCCAGGATTGGCGGTGCGAACTTCCGCGCCTTCCTCAACGGATGCGCCTACCGTGAGCGAAGTCATTTTGCCGGCGGATAGCATTACCGCTTCGCCCTTCAATCCCACGACCTCCGCGACGTTTTCAGCGAAGGCGTTGGCATGAAAAAAAACACCGCATATAAGAACTGTCCACCAATACGTATGACGCATGGCATCCCCCCTATAAACTTTGTTTTAATAGTTCTGGAATCGGCGATTGTTTTGGCTAAGGATCGTGCACGGAATAATTTCCCGTGCACGATCCTAAGGTATTGCATCCACGGACAACGTGCAATTAAAGTTGCGACGCTTCAAGGCGCTCGACTGATCCTTATCTAATCTAAAACCTTGTCTTTGTTATTCCAATGACGTCTATACCCTTCGCGAAATAAGACCTCATCCAAACGGCCGCACGCCGATCAGCCACTCATGCAAGAATCCGGCCAACAAACCCCAAACGAGGAGGCCGACCATGACCGCGATTGCGTCTCGCGCGGGCGTCCCTGCCGGATAGCGTACGCCTGTCGCCCGATCTCGTCGCCGCGATGTGCGAAAGTCCAAGATCGCCCATACAAGAAATGCGCCGAACAGCAATATATCGCCGAGCCGTCCATTCGATATCAGATGCGCAAGCGCCCAGATTTTTACGCCTAACAACATGGGATGGCCAATCGCAGCCTTGATGTGGTTGCCTGGTATATAGGCCGCTACTACCAGGATGATGGCGGGTACGGTCAGCAACGCCGCCAAGTGGCGAGTCCATATAGGGGGATTCCATATGACTATTGGGTCAACGCGAGTGCCGCCGTAGCCCCATACGATCAACACGAATCCCACTAGCGAGATCAGTGAATAGATTCCTTTCCAAGGATTCAACCCTAGGCTGGCGATGCGAGCCGAACGCCAATCTTCGGCGACGATGCGTACGGAGTGCGCGCCGAGAAAAATTAAAAGGCCAAGGATAAGTGCGGTCATTCGAGATCTCCTGCGATGGGCCAATGTGGTGGGTGGAGGAGTATGAGGGCGAAGGATCCCTGTGTCGATGATGCTGGCGATGTTCGCTCAAAGCGGGACACGCTCGACGTGATGAGCCGATGCGTATAGTTAGTGTAGCCAAGCTTGTAACTCGGATCTAATTGGGATTCGTATTAGTTGTTCTGATCAAGGAAGGGCGAATATTCTTCAAAACGCCAACGTAATGATAAGGCTTTGGGCAGATGAATTATTTGCTCGATGAAAAGGCGCACTAACCGCTGGGCTCCCGCAAACGTTTTAATCTCATCGCCCTCCCAAATTACCTCGCCTCGACCCGACACATATAGCAAGTCGCCAGTCTCGAAATTTGGAAAGAGCAGTCCGGCGCGGGGATTGACCATGAGATTGCCGAGCGTATTGAAGAACGAGTTGCCGATGAAATCCGGCCAGATCAGCGTGCGATCGTCATCTATGCGTACGAACCCTGGCATCCCACCGCGGTGTGAGACATCGACGCCATTCGAATGGCTGTGGTTGTCGTGGTTGTAATGGGTTGCAATGAAGAAGGTGTCCGCTGACTGGATGAGTGACGCGGCGATTGAATCGAGCCGCTCCATTACGCGTCGAGATGGCGCAACGTAGGCGTCGCCAATTTCAAAGAACGAGAGGGATCTTTGCTGGATGTATTTGGGACAGTTGCCGAAGCTCTGCGCGACCTGAATCGCGAAGCCGTTTGAAACCACATCGACGATACGTCCGTTTAATCGGTTGCGACGGCGTGTATGTAGATCGATGCCGAGGAGGCCGACATCGGCGCCTTCGCGTATTGCATTGGCGAGTGGGTCTTCTGGTAGTGGGTGGGCATTGACGCGAAGTGTTTGCGAGTCGGGCGAGGAAAGAAACCCCACCGATCCCGCCAGTATCGATGCCCAAGGAAGCCCATTTTGATCGACGGCGCCAATGACAATGAACGGAAGCTGGTCGAAGAATTCGCGATGCTGCTCGATCATGAAGTCCCGTATGACCCGCTGCCCAATCGATTCCATCTTCTCGCGCATACCCGCACGAGACTGCGCCTCCTGCTCGCCCCGGTGAAAGGGCGAGTCGTCGTTTAGCCATACTGGCGAGGACATTACTGTTCCTTTATGCCGCTAGTCCGACAGGTGTCGCGATCATCGGCGCAAAGCCAGGCAACGCTTCGATTTTCGCAAGCCAGGCTCGCAGGTGGGGGTAAGGTTCGAGTGACACATTGCCTTCCGGCGCATGGGCGATGTAGCTGTATCCAGCGATATCCGCGATGGTGGGCGACCCACCAACCAGGAACGGCGACTCTCCTAGCAGTTTCTCCATCACAGAAAGGAGCGAGTGCGCGCGAGCAATAACCTCATCGGCGTTGTAGGGCGCGCCAAAGACGGTAATAAGCCGCGCGGTTGCTGGCCCGTACGCAATCGGGCCAGCGGCGATTGAAAGCCAACGTTGCACCGCCGCCGCGCCCACGGCATCGCGCGGCAACCAGCGGCCGTCGTCGTATTTATTTGCGAGATAAACGAGGATTGCATTCGAATCCGCGACGACAACGCCGCCATCATCGATCACCGGCACTTGGCCGAATGG
>DATLHW010000179.1:0-4006 GCA_035539675.1 Burkholderiales bacterium
GCCCGGCGTTGTGTTCCTGTCCGGCGGCCAGACCGACGAAGAAGCCACGGCGCACCTTGATGCGATGAACCGCATTGGCGGCGCGCCTTGGCCACTCACCTATTCCTACAGCCGTGCATTACAGGCTGCCGCGCTCAAAGCATGGAGCGGTCAGCAAGGGAATGTGAAGGCAGCGCAGGACGCGTTCAATCACCGGGCGAAAATGAACAGCCTGGCGAGCCAAGGCAAGTGGACGCCCGAGTTGGAAAAGAAGTAACTTAAGTCAGAAGCATCAAAGGGTAGGACTACTGTCCTACCCTTTTTAACCCGGAGATTTCATAAATTTGCGAGATGATCGCGCCGGATTTTGATTCGTAGGGAGATTTTGTGAAGGAGCGGCGTAGTTATTCATGCGCCCGACGGAACAAAATTTTCCTACGGATCAAAAGACCAGCGAGGGCTCGCGCAATTTATGAAATATCCGGGTTAGATTTCACACTTCTTGAATGCATAGGTATTCGACCGAGTTATGGAGCCTCTCTCATCCGAGAGGCCGACTCCGACGCCAAACGCTTAGAGAAAATGCCTTTTCGTAGCAAGCAAGTAAGAGCCAATAATGCCATCGTCAATTTTCGAATCATCCATTAAGAGCCTTCGCCTTCTAACCCGTGGCAAGGTGCGCGACATTTACGAAGTGGATGATAAACACCTGCTTATTGTGACGACGGACCGGCTTTCCGCGTTCGACGTCATTCTGCCCACGCCGATTCCGGATAAAGGCAAGATCCTCACGGAACTATCCAATTTCTGGTTCAAGAAGCTGGGCCACATCATTCCGAACCACCTCACTGGCATCCCACCCGAGTCGGTGGTGAAACCGGAAGAGCGCGAACAGGTGGAAGGTCGCGCCATCGTGGTCGGCCGTTACAAGCCCCTGCCGGTTGAAGCCGTAGCGCGTGGGTACATCGAAGGGTCGGGCTGGAAAGAGTATCAAACGAACGGCGCCATTTGCGGCATCGCACTGCCTGCTGGTTTGAAACGCGCAAGCCGTTTGCCGGAACCTATATTCACGCCGGCCACCAAAGCGGAATTAGGGGCGCATGATGAAAACATCAGCTTCGCCGAAACCGAGCGTCTGCTCGGCAAAGAACTGGCGGCGCAGGTGCGCGACACCACGCTCACACTCTACAAAACCGCAGCCGAATACGCTTTATCACGCGGCATCATTATCGCCGACACTAAATTCGAATTTGGACTTGATGCTGATGGCAAGCTCTTCTGGATCGACGAAGCGTTGACGCCGGATTCCTCACGCTTCTGGCCGCTGGATACGTATCGAGAAGGTGAAAGCCCGGCGAGCTTTGACAAGCAATTTATCCGTAACTGGCTGGAAAGCCTGGGATGGAACAAGCAGCCGCCAGCCCCAGCGGCGCCTGCGGATATCGCCGAAAAAACTGCAGAGAAATATCGGGAAGCGCTGACGCGTCTTATTGGTTAACAGCGAACGCCGAATCTGTAGGAGCGAGCTTGCTCGCGAATGTTTGAGCAAACACGCTCGCTCCTACCTGCCAATTTCAGGCAAATAAGTCATACGCCATCTTAGCGCCCACCACATAAAGAAATCCGCCAAAGACCCTTTTAAGCGTCGTCACCGGCAACCTGTGCGCAAGCCTTGCGCCGAAAGGCGCAATCACCACGCTCATTCCCGCAATGCCTAACAGCGCTGGCAAATACACGAATCCCAAGCTGTAAGGCGGTAACCCCGTTTGATTCAACCCGCTCACGATGAAACCCACCGCGCCGGCGACCGCGATGGGAAAACCCAATGCCGCGGAAGTACCGATGGCGTTGTGCATCTTCACATTGCACCACACCATGAAAGGCACCGAGATAGCGCCGCCGCCGATCCCCACAAAGCTGGAAAGCAGGCCAATCACGCCGCCGGCGCCAAACAAGCCCGCCGAGCCGGGAAGTTGCCGTGTGGGCTTCGGCTTCAAATTCAGGAACGCTTGAGTCGCCGCATAAAACACGAAACAGATGAAGAAAATTTTCAGCGGTCGCACAGGGATATGAACCACGATCTTGGAGCCCAGCAACGTGCCGATCACCACACCAGGCGCAAGCCCCTTGACGATGCTCCAATCGACGGCGCCATGGGCATGATGCTCCCGCAAACTGGAAATCGAGCCGAATACGATACATGCCAGCGATGTGCCTATGGCCGTATGAAGCGAGAACGCCTCAGGAAAATGCAGCGCGGCGAAACAAAAAGTAAGCGCGGGAACGATCACGATGCCGCCCCCAACGCCCAGCAGACCACCGATGAATCCGACGAAAATACCCAGCGCCAAATAAACGTGCAGGTACTCCACGCGCTACGGCTTCTTCGTGAGCTTTTCGATGTTCTCTTGCCGGAAGTGTTCGATGCTGGCTTGCGTACGGGCGCCCAACGGGGCAAGTTCGTCGTTAAACAATTGATGCGCTTTCTCCCGGTAGGCGACCGCCTTGCGAAGACTTTCAGCATACGCATCAAAACTCACCGAGAACGCGTCCAGCTTCGTGCGCCAATCGTTATCCGTGCGATCCGCCTGGTTGATTCTTGTTTTCGCCGAACGTATGGCGCTATTGGCGCTGCTCAGTAGCGTATCCTGGCCACTGTTCAGATAGCCGGTAACGGCTGCGTGGGCGGCCTGCAAATCCATCAAGACGCCGGTCATCACCAGGGCGTTAAGACGGACCAACTTATTTCCAGACTCGCTCAACGTAGCGAAATTCGCCACGATCTTGTTTTGCACGGTTTCCTGGTAGCTTGCGAATGCGTCACGCACCTGGTGAGCGATAACGCCCCATGCGCGAACGGAATCCAAAAGCTCCCGAATCGTATCGCGCGCCGCCTCTCCCCCGACTACCTCGGCCTGACCCAACTCCTCCAAAGCCACGGCGACCTGTCGCTCGACATCGGTGTAGCGATTCTCATCGACATTGATTACATAGTCCCGGATGGCCGTGCGAGCGGCGATGTAATGTTGATGCGCACTGCCCAACTTACTAATGAGCGCCTGAATGTTATTGAGATCATCGATCGGCTTTCCATCTGACGTCGGCATCTTGTTCCCTCCGTGGATTTTATCGACTACATTTTTGCCGGGTTTTCTCTATAAGTGGGTTATGCAATCCCTTTGACGATTCTGATGTTATACCGCCTCGGAAATAAATAGCGGAGTTAAAGCAACTTCTGAATAAAATTCCACTCTGCCTTCTCAACGGGCGTAATGGAAAGTCGATTACCCTTTTGTAGAATCCGCATGTCGGCAAGGTCTGAATGAGATCGCAGTTCCTGGATGCCAATGAGCCGCGTCTTCTTTACGAACTTCACATCCACATTGAACCAGCGCGGATTTTCACGCGTCGCTTTGCTGTCGTAATACTTGCCGTTGGGGTCAAACTGGGTCTCGTCCGGATATGCCAGCGTCGCCACTTTTGCGAGCCCGGCAATGCCCGGCTCCGCACAACTGGAGTGGTAGAAAAACACTTGATCGCCAGCCTTCATCTGATCACGCATGAAATTGCGCGCCTGATAATTACGCACGCCGAACCAGGGAACAGTCTGATCCGACATATTCGCGAGATCGTCGATCGAAACCTCGCCCGGTTCTGATTTCATGAGCCAATAGCGCATAGCGTTCGTATTAAGAAAACCAGGAAATTAAGTTACTACGCAGAAGGTATACCACATAGGACGTACACAAAATCGTCCCCGCAAGGCGCGCCGACGCAGACAGTACGCGCTTAGTACGGCAAGGAGGCGCAACGCCGCGGGGGCGGTTTTGCGGACGTCTTACACAAATAAAAACGGACGAGGCTCGCTCGTCCGTTCTCATGAGGTGCCCCCCGCCTGTGCCGCCTGACCCTAGGATCTCTTGAACCTAGGTTCAAGATGGCAGCTAACCGAGTCCCTTTAGGCTCATCCACGTGGGATGCGCACACCAGGACTGCCAGGCCAGCTCCCGTGACATAAAGTCATTGG
>DATLHW010000180.1:0-11524 GCA_035539675.1 Burkholderiales bacterium
GTGCACGGTTAATTTGGAAATGGAATAACTCCTTGAACGCCGGCGTGTACGCCTGTTTCGGCATCTTCTTCATTGCTTCCCTTTCCAAAGTAACGTCGATTTTACGTTGTCTTTGGAAGACGAAATTTCAGGGGAAGCTCAGAGAGGGTGATGGTTCAAATTAACACCGCTTTCGCCCTCTCCCCAGCCCTCTCCCCAGCCCTCTCCCCTCAAGGGCGAGGGAGCATTCGTGGGTACGCAAACTTTTGTACCAATGCCTCAAGGGAGAGGGTCTTGAAGCAAACGTGTAGATAACTCAAGTTGCTGGAGGAGCCAATCGAAATAAGCGCCCACCTCAGCGACGTTACCTGGATCCAAAGAAAATGAACACTCATATCCCCCCACAAAAGAAGCGCATACACGCCCCAACCAGCTAGAATCCACCCACCGCACTCAGCCAATCCATCACACAAATGTTCATTGCCGATCACGCCCTAATCCTCAGCCACCATCCCGCAACGCCATCGCCCTTTGTGCACGCCATCAAGGCGCGGGTCACGCGCAAGTCGGATAACCATCTCGTGTTTAACTACCGGTTGATGGGCGACATCGCCCGCTTGATCATCCCCGCGCCGCAAGTCGCGGCTCCGGCCGATAAGCTTTGGGAGCACACGTGTTTCGAAGCCTTCATCGCCATCGCCGACGAACCGGCCTATCGCGAATTCAACTTCTCGCCATCCGGGCAGTGGGCCGCCTATGCTTTCTCCGACTACCGACAGCGCGACGACGTCGTCACCAACCAACTTATCTCCATCGCATCTCCGCGCATTCTCATACGAACATTCGCCGACCGGCTGGAGCTGGACGCCATCATCCCCCCCAATGCCCTACCCCACCTCGCCAATGGCGCGACGCTTCAGTGTGGGCTTTCAGCAGTCATTGAAGACACCGATGGCGGCCGCAGCTACTGGGCCTTGCGACACACTGCGGCTCATCCCGATTTTCATCTTCGCGATGCGTTCGCCTTTGAACTAGCCGACACACACACCACCGTTTGAAAGGCTCGACAATGCCTGCAATAAAATTTGGACTGGACCGTCTGCTTGCAGACCCTACCCTGCGTCGCCCCCTCGCGGGCAAACGCATCGCCCTGCTCGCCCATCCCGCCTCCGTCACTCGCGACCTCACGCACTCGCTCGACGCCCTCGCGGCGCAACCCGACCTGCGACTCACCGCCGCGTTCGGTCCCCAGCACGGCTTGCGCGGCGACAAACAAGACAACATGGTCGAGTCGCCCGACTTCCTTGATCCGCGCCATGGCATCCCCGTCTTCAGCCTGTACGGCGAAGTGCGCCGCCCCACGGCCGGGATGATGGAAACATTCGATGTCCTGCTGATCGACCTGCAAGACCTCGGCTGCCGCATCTACACCTTCATCACCACACTGCGTTACATGCTCGAAGCCGCCGCCGAACATGGCAAAGCCGTGTGGGTGCTCGACCGCCCCAACCCTGCTGGCCGCCCCGTTGAAGGACTGCTGCTGCGCCCTGGCTGGGAAAGCTTCGTCGGCGCCGGCCCGCTGCCCATGCGACACGGCCTCACCATGGGCGAATTGGCGCGATGGTTTATCGCCACCCTCAAGCTCGATGTCGAATGCGAAGTCATCGCCATGCAAGGCTGGGCGCCCGAAACCGCGCCCGGCTACGGCTGGCCGCTCGGCGAACGCACCTGGATCAATCCCAGCCCCAACGCGCCCAACCTCTTCATGGCCCGCTGCTACGCCGGCACGGTGATGCTCGAAGGAACCACCCTCTCGGAAGGCCGAGGCACGACGCGGCCACTCGAACTTTTCGGCGCACCCGACATCGATGCTCGCGCGCTTATCACCGAGATGCATACACTAGCTCCCGAATGGCTCGCCGGTTGCCGCTTACGCGAATGCTGGTTCGAACCCACCTTCCACAAACACGCCGGCAAACTCTGCCACGGCGTCCAAATCCATGTGGAGGATATGAGCTACAACCACGACACATTCCGTCCATGGCGTTTGCAAACCCTCGCCTTCAAAGCGCTGCGCCGTTTACAGCCCGACTACGAAATCTGGCGCGATTTCCCGTACGAATACGAGCATGACCGATTGGCGATTGATTTGATTAACGGCAGCGAACTACTGCGGCAGTGGGTGGATGATGCGGCGGCGACGCCGGGGGATTTGGATGCGGTGACGCGGGTGGATGAAGGGGATTGGAAAGAAGAGCGGAAGGCGTTTCTGTTGTATTGAAGGCGCCACCGATTACTCCAGAGGAAATAACATCAGGCGTCTACACGCGCTGGCTTCCCTCCCCCTTTTTGTAGGAGCGAGCTTGCTCGCGATTGTTTCCCATTCGACATACAGTTTGAATAGAGCAGACCCCTATCAGGATTCGAATGGATTGATCAGTTCGAGATTTGATATGCGCTTGAAATCTTCGACGTTGCGAGTCATCAAAGGTAAATTCTCAACGAGCGCACTCGCGGCGATGATCGCATCCGGCAACTTGATGCCAAGCTGAGACCGAATTTCAATCACCCGCTCGACAACGACAGAGGTAAGCGCGATTTCGTCGAGTTGATCGAGCAAGTGTCTGGCGCACCGTCGACTATCCTCCGTATGCCCTCGCCAGCCAAGCACTTCCATCCGAGTAATCACCGAAAATCTTGCTGATGAACGAATCGCCTGCTCAATTCGCTGCGAAACAGATGACCCAATCGCATCGCCAAGGAAGTAGATCAACAGATTGGTGTCCAATACACAGGGCATCAGACACGCTCATCCCATTCGGCGCGCATTGCAGCGACTTCCGAATCGATTTCGTCAATACTCATTCTTTTTGGCCACGATCCGCGCGCCGCCGCAATCGCGGCATCCAGCTGCGCTTGATCATGCTGCTGACGCTCGGCAACAAGCACGTCAACGAGATGCACAACCACCGCTCGCTGCGCGTTTGATAGCGATTCCAGCTTATGAATCAGTTCGGCATGTCCCATAACAATCTCCACTCAGTCTTTGTGGACAGTTTAGTCATTTTCAGGTCTCGTTCGCAATAAAGCAGCTCATAGGTAGAGAAGAACTCTCGCTTAAAACGTAGCATTTCGGAGACTCAACTCGACTATCCAGTCCTCGCCTTCAAAGCGCTACGCCGTTTACAGCCCGACTATGAAATCTGGCGTAACTTCCCGCACGAATACGAGCATGACCGACTGGCGATTGATTTGATTAACGGCAGCGAACTACTGCGGCAGTGGGTGGATGATGCGGCGGCGACGCCGGGGGATTTGGATGCGGTGACGCGGGTGGATGAAGGGGACTGGAAAGAAGAGCGGAAGGCGTTTCTGTTGTATTGAGGGCGCCACTGATTACTCCAGAGGAAATAACATCAGGCGTCTACACGCGCTGGCTTCCCTCCCCTTTTTTGTAGGAGCGAGCTTGCTCGCGATTGTTTCCAAAGCCCCATTGATACGAATCCTATGAAGTTTCCAAACAAGCGTTAAGAGATGACATTGTTAGGAGAGGACGATCATCACAAATACAGAGAGAGGACGGAGCCCCTCTCCCTTGAGGGGAGAGGGTGATGGTGATGGTTCAAATTAACACCGCTTTCACCCGCTTCCAAAAGCGCCTTGCTTTCCCGCCCCGATCGATACGCCAACCTCAAACAGCCACGAATCTAGCGACGGGAATGCTTCGACGAAGAGCTCGGTTGATCCGTTGAAAGACCCGCCTCATGAGACGGCGATCCATCTCTTTGCCGCGTTACTTGCTTTTCCTTCAACGTGTATCCGGTGGGTCCCGATGATCCTCTCCCCAAATCAGGAAGGTCCGGCAATAAATTCTTCGACACGATAATAGCCGTCTTCGAACCACCTTGAGATGCGCCTGCGGCGAACGGATTCAATTCACAAACGGTCATATTTCCTTTCGTGACGATTGGCGGCAAAAGTATTCTGTCCCCTGGTTTGCCTATTGAATCCGCTCGTAACGTAACGCCCGCGGGCAGCGTAGAAGAAATTTGATGCGTGCATTGATTGGTGATCATTTGAGTGACGTTAAGCGCTGTTTTGAAAATTTCCGACGCCACTTTCCTGACATCATTTTCGTATACCGCCGCACGGATCATATCTGCTGGCGCAAAACCACCCAGCGCCTTTATCACAGTCTCTTCGATCTTGTCGGCTCCTTTCTGTTTCGCCTCGGTTAGGTCCTGATGTAGCGCAAATACAACGTCTTCCTGAGCAAGGATGCCACTCGTCACCAATTCGTTCGACACCTGACGAACCCATACCTCGTCTAGCTTCTTCAGCAAATCGTCTTGATGCTTGATGGCTTGCCCTAGAGATGCCTGCACCGACGCAGATGATGTCCTTGCTTCCTCCATAGTCAGGGGCTGGGGGGTATTCAGCAACACCGACAACGAAACTTGTTGCGCCTGCGCATTCAACAACAAACGCTCACGATTCGCAAAGTGTTCCATCGCTTGCGGTAGATCTTCCGAAAGTAATACTTTTTGCAATTCGGCATTCAGATTTGGCTGGTTTAAACGGTTTAGTGCTAGCTCCGCCACTGCGGCCGTCTGACCAGCGGCTCGTGTTCTTACGTCTGACAGCCCTGGAGGGTATGGCATATTTGGAGGCGGATCGATTTGAAAAGCACCCGCTATGGCAACCTGCTTCATCTTCGATTGAAAGGCATTCTCTGCAGCGACCAGGCCTTGCAAATCTTTTTGTCGCCATACCGCCTTCAACACTTCCTCCATTATTTCGCCCGACATATTTTTTCTCCTTTATAAAAATTCCACTGGCGCCGCCTGCGTTTCGCCGTGAATCGTCTAATGGGTTTTATGATTAAGATTTATGCCCCTCGAACCACTCGGCGTATCGTCTTCTTTATGCACAATCCGAGCCAGGGTAAGGACCCATTCCATCTCATTGAATAAAAATGCCAAATTCCGGGTCCGAGTACAACAGCGCAAGCCTTCATTCAAAAGATAAATAATTCCAACCCGGGGACCTTTCATTCCTGGAAGGGTCATGTGACGACGATAAGAGAGGGGAAGAGGTTTCTCATGCTGAGGCCGGGACATACAGGCGCTCCGAAGCGCGGTGTAGCCAGACTACATAAGCGAGAAGCAACGCTGTAGCGCGCCCGGCAGACGCAGGATAAATCGGGAAGTTATTTCGTACTCGATCCTAAACACAACCGGTTGATGGGCTGGCCACACCTCGGCGCTTTTGGATCTTTTATCGGCTACTCAGCAGTGATGCCTGGCGGATGAGGCATGACCAGGAAGATAGGAAAAGAGACTTTCGTTGTAGGACGGACATGCACACATCACACAAATGAAATTGCGCCGTATTCATCATCTGCAAGAGCGGGCCTGACGCGCGGGGACGCGGCAGAGCGCTCTTGGCCTCACTGGCTCAGATATTGTTGAGGTAATACCAATCCCAAACGATAACGTGACATTAAATCGCGTCTTTTGTCGTCTGGCTTCGTTGCTCGTCGTTGCCATAGTTCACTATGACGCCTCCTCTCGCCTAGCCAGACAACAAAATCCATCAATTTCATTGTCACGTTATCGTTTGGGATTGGTATAAGACACTGAAACACATAAAGAGCCTTTATGATTTACAGTCGTTAACTCACAACATCTTCTAAATAGTGTATGTGATCGTTATAACGATCACATACACAAAAAGGGTTATCTCTTAGAACCCTTCCTCTGGCCAGTGGTTACTTCGTGGGCACTGCTACGAGAAGGGGCTGTTAGTTCCTTTGTGATAGTAAATCCCTTGCCATATCCCTTATCGGGATTATTTATTTCATTCCTGGCTTGCTCAATACGGTGCGCATTTTCAACAACATTGCCTGGAACTCGCACATATCTAGCGCCCTCTCGGTTCTTTTTCATATTTAACGAATAGATAAAATCTCCTCCGTCGAACTCGACGATAGCTCTAGAAAGACTGTCGTTAATCTTTGCAGGCCGAATATCTTCTTTATTTAAGCCCTTCTCAGCCAATCTAGTTTCATCCGTTACTTTGGTACGTTCCCGTAGTGCTGTTAGATTATTGTTTAACAATCTAACAACACCAAGTAAGCTGACTGAGCCGATAACTGCGGCGAGTGTGGCGCCGAATGTCAGTTCTATTTGTTTCAATTTTTCTGTCCACTGCTCTTTTTGATGGGCTTGCCGCTCCGTTTCTAAAGCCGCCTTCGTTTCCTTTTCCACTGCTTCTTTTTTTGGCGGTTCCGGGTCCATTTTTGTTATATCGGGTTTGTCCTCCCTATCGGCGGGATTCATAGCGTTCTGAAACGCTTCCTCTTTGGTGTTTATCAGAACCTCCAATCCTTTTTTCGCGAGGCGCCACTCTATTTTTGCCGATTCGAATATTCGCAGGACGGCTTCCTTCCTCACTTCGACGCTGTTCTGTGGATTCATGGCCTCATCGATCGCTGCTAACTCTGCTATACCGATTTTTCCACTGCGGCCATTAGCAAATAGTTTGAAAGCACTCGATTCTTTGGAAAGCTGTACCTCGCTTGTGCCATCGCCACGATCGGCAATCACTTGTATATTATTCGAGTCGAAGGAAAGCTCCGGTAGTACAAGGCAATGCTCCGGGTAAGTCAGCGCTGAAGTAAGTTCGCCAGAGGGGTCACACATTGAACGCAAAAGCGCCATATCCTCTTCGGACTCCGGATCAAATTTCATTTTTTCACTAGGATGGCCCGAGATTATTCTGTGACAGAATTCATGAGGCACACTAAATAAAAGACCAGTTTCAATTAGGTCGCGACGGAACATCATCAGATTTATCAGCAATTCTCCATTCCGATTCACTTCAGGAGAAAAGGGAAGATATTGGGCTGCATCACTGTTGCCGAATGTGTCGCATTCCGCCGTGAGCATCATGCCTTGAGAAGCACGAATTGGATGACCGTCAGTATAAAAAGCGTCGCCATCCCCGGACCCAAGCGAATCCTTCAGGATGGGTTTATTTAGAGGATTATTAAAGTGGTCCGGGTCAGTAAATAGACTTGTTCTTACCCCAAGAGGCTTTTTTTCTTGTTTCAGTTGTTCGTGTATGGCATTTACATCTTTATCAATGTGTTCCTGCAGCGCAGGGCTTGGATCGCCCGCGTTAGCACATACGCTATCGGGAAGAGTGCCTAAAAGTATCCCGGATCCAGGAAGCACCGCTATACCAAGCGGGTTGCCGCTATTCACTTCATACTTGGTTGGGGGAAATTCTGGATTTTTCATTCCCATGGTTATATCTAGAAACTCACTAACTTTATGAAGCAACGCTTCTGATTTTTGTTTGTCGACCAAATAATCTTCACGAGTTAAGGGAAAGGGGCCCTCGCTCAAACTTACATCCGGCTTCTTACTAGCAGAGACTCCGCGGATGGTGAGCGCCGCTAGGATTAATATATCGTTTAGTTTCATTTTTATTTTCCTTTTATTAGAAATCCCGAAAGATCTAACATACCTGACGCCCGCTGAAGTTTACAACAGGAAAGTTGACGTTCAATTAACCGAAACCATGACGATATGGGGCCACACGCACGAATCCGTTCGCCATGGCGCCGGAGAGTATGCGCGCGACGATGAGGGCGATGGATTTCATGAAACGCAGTCAATACGATCGAGGGATTTTGGTCATTGCTGCGCGCGTGGCTCAGGCCGCATCGGGGAGTCTCACAAGAAAAACTGCCGCTCTATTGGAGCTTTTTTCGAATTCGTTCATAACATCAAAAAGCGCTCTTGACCTCACTGGTTCAAGTATTGGTGAAGTAAGACGCCTGAAACACATAAAGAGCCAAGTTGTTTTTCTTCGATTCAGTTCCGGCGAATCCTACACATCAAACCCGCCCGCATCGAAGTCGCCCCCATCATCCGCCGCATAATCGCTTTCCGCCGACTCCGAGTCCTTACTGGATTCTTGCGCGCTATCGGAATCGGCATTGCCCTCGTGACCCTCATTGGCGAAGAATTTCTGGGCGATCATGCTGCCAACGACAGTCCCGGCGATACTGCTTAACAAGCTGCCCGCCATCAATCCGCCCAAGCCAATCCCCCCTGCTCGACCGAACATGCTTTCCATGGCGCCCGGTCGTCTGATTTCCGCACGCGTCGCTATGCGCGCTAACGCTTCCGGACTGACTTCGCTTTTCTCAACTGAGGTTCGTTCGGAAGCAGATGCATTCTTGGCTATCTGCTCCAAAACCTGACGCCGTTGTTCGAGAGTCAGTTGCGCGAAGGCTTCCGCATGCGCCTGCTCGATTGCCTCGGGCGACGCGGTTCGCAGCAGGTAGCGATAACGAGCGATTGCTTGTTCGTCGGCGGTTTGGGGGAAGTCTAGTTCGCGTTGGCGAGCGGGGTTGTCGCTTTCGCCTCTTCGGTTAAAAAGGGCCATTTGGGTTGCTCCTGAGGTTGGGGACGATTTGATGTTTTGATTAGAGTCTGCAAAATCTGAGGAGTGCGGTAGGTAGGGAAGATTTTTCAATTCAAAGTCTATGGACTTAGCAATTAGTGATGGTTACGCTGGGAAAGCACCGCCGTACCCCGCCAGCCGTCAAAACCTAGCGTTAACACCGCTGTGCGGACGAAACTTACTTGACACAGCCTTCACCATCCTTCGCTCGACGGCCAGCGGCACGTTTTTCTAGGACACCAAACTGCGCATCTTCAATCAAGGATCGGACCGACTGCACAGAATCCTCAGGCCCACTCACGCATCCAGCAGCACTATGGCTTGACGATGTCCAGGTAGCCGGGAATCGGCTCCATTCGCGTGTCGAAGCGTGGGCACCCCCCAATGGAGCGCAGTACCGACCGAGAAAGAAGTTTGTTTCCAGCGACACATGTAGTCTCCGGCATCATGACACAATCGGGGCAAGCACCACCGCGATGGGCGCACAGCGAACCAGTGCCACACTGCGTGGCCTTCGGGCCGAGCATCGCGGTCAGCATGGCCGTGCCAGCGTTGCGCCAGAGCGCGGATAAGTTGCCCAAGTCCATCGTAGTTCCGTTTCGATAAACCACCAACGCTAAGTCAGCCGGAAAAATGTATTCCCCCAAGGATCCCAGGTCCAGGCCTGAGTACTCGGACACATGCTTCATCAACAAGTGTGAGTAACTGTGCAGCAGGGTGTAGAGGTAGAAATAGACGGGGGGAGTCATCGTCTCGGGCAGCTTGTCTAGAAAAGGACTCATCGGCTGGGCCGCACCCAGGAGCCCGGCGCCAATTTTCTCGCCCGGATTCAGTGTGAACATGTCCGGACATTTCAAGCTTTGCAGCCAGTTCAGGACGAGTTCTTCCTTAAGCCGCACGTAGATGGCTTCGTTACCCTGCTGCACGACGTAAACAGGGTACTTCATGCTGTCGTTCTGCCGAACCGGTGGGAACAGATTCAGCCGAACCGGCATGTCCATCCCCCGCTTGTCCCGAAGGATAGGGGTCGACTCCATGCGTGAGTAGCCGAAGCTGAATCGACACAGGTCGAACTCCCGAATGAGCCCCATGTCCTCGACGCCCAGCTTGTCCAACAGGCTACGCGTAGCGACCTGCACGTGGTCCGTCCGGTCTCTGTCTTCTGGTGCCAGGTCCTCGTCCAGTCGTGTGAACGACACGTAGGGCTTCTTGCCGTTGGTCCTAGTCTCCACGTCGAGGCGCGTGCTCTTGAGTGTCGCGTGCTCAATCGCCAGTCGGAAGGGGTCGAACTTCGATGCGAACTTTGACTGTCGGTCACGAATGTTCGAAACAACGCCGAAGGGCAAGTCAACCTTAGGCAATAGAATCTGGCGCTTTCGCAGGTCATCGAGCATACGCTGACGATTGTTATAGGCCTGGTCCAAGAGCCCCCTCATCATGGATAGCACCGCCCCCTGTAAGCTGGCTAGTTGAGGCTCCGCGGCGCGAATCTGGCTGACCGCCGCCAGATAATCGGCCAGATCCTTCGCACACTCGGGCTTGCCGTTGCACGCCTTCTGCACATCCTCATCCGTGATGACTTGCACGGCGAAGCCGTACTGCGTGGCAACGAAATCCTTGAGTTCCTCTTCACGGCCAGGGCGTAGGCGTTTCAGCAACTGTTGGCTCCCGTCCTTGAAGTCAATGAACAGGTCCGACTTGACGTAGTAGGCGCTTGACGCTCGGTACGGCGTAGCTTGCATGCGGACCTCGGTCAGCCTGTCGTGCCCCATCGCCGGGCCCAGCATGCGCAGGGTGTCGCGGTCGTTCTGTAGCCACTTTGGAGACAGTGGCTTGTCGCACGACGCACATTCGAAGAACCAATCACCGATGCCCGCCGAGCGCCGGTTTAGCCTGAACAGCTTACTGCCGCAGACGCAGCTGTCGCGACGCTTGACAACCTTGCTGTCGCGGTCGCTCCAGTGCCACTGCCCTGGAAACGCCGGCTCCCAATGGCCAGTCCAGTGCACGAAGATGACATCCAGTTGCTCCCAGTCACATTGCCCCTTCTTCTTCGGGTTGGGGCAGTGCGCCGGCGCAAGGTTGTCGAGGTTCTTGTCCAGTTCGCTGAGCGTCTCGTAGTCCTGGAACATGCCGCAGGTCCGACACACGAACGTCAGCGGCGCAGGGGTGTATTCCATATGGGAAGGACGACATAGGTAGATACGGTCTTGCCCAGGCAACTGGAACTCGGTCTTGGTCGGGTCGAGCATGACTTGGTCGACACACTGGGCAGGTAGCACGCGCGGCTTCTTGGGGTCCGCGTCGCGAGCCGCTATCGCAGCGTTGAACCACGCACGTCCGAGCTCATTCATGCGCTCGAAAACCAGGTCCATCGTCGGTTCCGACATCTGTATGGATTCGCCTACCGACGAACGGGCAATGCAGGCACCCATCCCGCCTTCGAACGTGAAGAAACTCTCCGGCGCGTATGCGGTCGCAAGCTGATTGCGAGAGCGGTTCATTGTTTTCGCTTTTGCCATTTTCTTGTCTCCCCTTTAATCAGCTGCGGGCTTCCGTCGAACTGTCGGTCGAATCGATGTCTGCACCGGACCCACGCCGAATGAAGGTCATCGCCCGTACGGTCATGCCTTCCTTCACGGGCTTGGATGAGGCATCGATGCCCGCCTCGCGAATCAGGCCCGGCTGATCCACGTCCCGTAGTGAAGTCATCGGGCGCAGCAGACTATTGCGTGCAGCAAAGAAATGCACGAGGCGAGTGGCGTTGACCAGACGGTCGACGCCAAGGTCCTGTTGGTAGCGGGTCAACTGGTCTTTGAGCAAAAAGCGGTAGTAGGTCTTTCCCTCTGGCGACGGGGAGAACCCAAGCCCCAGTGCTTTCTCCATGAAGGCCTCGGTTGCCTTCAGATTGGCAGGCACTGCCAGGTAATCGCGAACGTCAGCTGCCATCGCGAATGTCGGGCTGTTGCGCTTCTTGTCGTCGTCCATAGTGCACAGCGTCTTGATGGCGCTCATGCCACAGACGTATTCCTGGAAGAAGCTCGGCATCACCCGCACGAGTGCCTTT
>DATLHW010000181.1:0-19125 GCA_035539675.1 Burkholderiales bacterium
CGCCGCTTCCGTTGTTTTTTCTGCGAGCGGAAAAGAGACGCCCCAGACCTGCGCTCGCTCCTCCGCGCCGAATGAGCCGTAGAACTCCATAAAGCCCGCTAGCAAGTCGGCTTTGGTGATCAACACATAAAGAGGGAAGCGAATGCCGAGCTGTTCGTGCAGTTCCTGAATGCGTTTGCGCAACGCCTTGATATGCACTTCACGTTCGCTTGGACTTTGTTGCAATAGGTCGGCGGCGCTGATGGTGAGAAATACGCCGTTGATGGGACGGCGGGGACGGAATTTTTTAAGCAGTTGCAGAAAACCCGCCCAAGCGGCGCTGTCAACTTCCTGATTGCTCTCCTGCGTTGTGTAGCGGCCAGCGGTATCGAGCAGAACCGCTTCATCGGTAAACCACCAGTCGCAGTTACGTGTGCCGCCAACGCCGCGTATCGACGCCTCACCGAAACGCTCGGCAAGGGGAAACTTAAGGCCCGAGTTAATGAGCGCGGTCGTCTTGCCGGAGCCGGGAGCGCCGATGAATATGTACCAAGGCAATTCGTAAACATACTGCCTGCCAAATAATCCAGAGAGGCCTGACTTCTTATCCTTGCTACCGAGATTCGCCTGCTTGAGCACGCCAACGGCTTCCTCGAAGCGCTGGCTCAGCGTCGCGACTTCTTCCGCGCCCGCCGCATTGGCTTGCGCTGGAGCGGGAGCTTGCTTAAGCAATCCTTCGAATAACTGTTTATTCGCCAGCTTCGCCTTGACGAATCGCCAGACGATCCGACCCACAAAGAATAGAACGATGAGCCCGATCAACACCCAACGCACGGTCTTCGACTCGAATGGTCGGTAATCGGCAAAGGCAAGCAGCGGCCCCGCGAACCAAATAATAAGGCTGACCGCAACGATGCCCAGAATGCCCATGGTCCAGCGGTTGAATATCAGTCCGAGGATTGTTTTCATGATTGAAGGTGATTAATTATCGGTGGAATATTCGACGATGCGACCTAAGTACTTATTCATAAGTTTTCCAGCAAGGCGCGTCGACGCAGACAGTGCACAGTTAGTACGGCAAGGAGACGCAACGCCGCTGGAAGACTTTTGCACGAGTACCTACAAAGGCTTCTTCGTAACAAACAGCGTTATCTCCACGCGGCGATTTTTCGAACGCCCCTCTGGCGTTTCGTTCGGCGCGACCGGCTCAGCATCGGCTCGCCCATCCGCGGATAGCCTTCCCATCGGCACTTTAACGCCGAGCAATTGCATCACCGATTTGGCGCGCTCTTGCGATAAATGCCAGTTGGACGGAAAACGAACGGAGCGGATCGGTTTGTTATCGGTGTGCCCCGTAATTTGCACGTGTCCTTGAACGGAGTTGAGCGCCTCGCCGATTCTTCCGACGAGCGGTGTGTAGTTTGCCGAGATGGTCGCGCTGCCCGGCTGGAACAAGCCATCGCCGCGAATCGTCACGACGCTTTTGTTTTCGTCGTCGCTGACCGAGACCAATCCTTCTTGAATTTCCTTCTCCAAAAAGCCTGCAAGCCGCGGCTTTGATATCGGCGCTGGCGGCGCTTGAGGCGCCGGCGCGGTAATGCGGATCGCTTGGATCTGCGTGAATACGGGATCGGAGAGCGTGTTGAGTTGGTAACTGAAGGCGAGGTATGTTCCAACAAGGATCAGTCCGCACACGGCTGCCGCCACCCATAACGGCAGGACCGTGAACATTTTCGATCGCTGTACGGTGGCTCCACGCCAATGCGGCGACAAGTCGCGTTCGTATTCACCTTGCGTCTTGCGAATGATCTGGGCAAGTCGTTCGCGTAAGGTTTCCAGTTGCTCCTTGCCGTTATCAAGAACCCGGTAACGACCTTCAAATCCGAGCGCGAGACAAACGTACATGAGCTCCAGCAAATCCTGATTTGCGGTGGGATTCTCCGCGAGCTTGGAAAGCAGTTGGAAGAATTTTTCGCCGCCCCAGTTTTCATTGTGGAACATGACCAAAAGACTATGCCGCGCCCAGCTTCCCGAACCGCCCCATGGCGTGGAGGCTGCGGTTTCGTCGAGAAGCGTGCACAGCGCATAGCGGGCTGCGACGACTTTTTCCGGCGCAACGCCGGCGGCCTTGGCGCGGGATTCGAAGGTCTTCACGTTTTGCGCGAGATAGTCGCGCAAGCCTGCGGGGTCGGGATGCTGCACCGTGCCGCGTAGTTGGGGAACGATGTCCAATAGCGGATTCGCCGCTGCGACGAGAGGATTCATTCCGGCGACTGGAGGGGCCGATTCCGCCGCAGCGTAAGCGGAATGCGACGCCGTCGTTGCCGGATTGGGCTGGGAGTTTTGCGCCGCGCGGCCTCCGGGGGACGGCATGATGATCGTGCGGTCCGAGTCGGAGGGGGCGAAGGGATCGTCGTGGTTGCTCATGCTTGGAGGCCGTTTAGATGTTGATATAAACAAAGCTGGTTAAAGAGGGTGTCGCAAAAGGTACTGCGCGACCCGATTTCGAGCCTGCGATGCTCAATGTACTACTCGTACACCTGCGCTTCTCGGCTCGAATTCGGGCCGCTCGCTATCCTTTTGCGACACCCTCTTAGAGACGGGCAGGCGAAGTACTTATGCAAAAGTTTTCCAGCAAGGCGCGTCGACGCAGACAGTACACAGTTAGTACGACAAGGAGACGCAACGCCGCTGGAAGACTTTTGCATAAGTACTGATCACGCCCGTGAAGTTAACCGCGAATAGCCCAGAACTCCATTTCCAGTCCCGGAAACTCACCCGCCACATGCATCGCCAATCCGCCTGAGCGTTCGAGCTGCTTCCATAAATCGCCGCCGCGCTCGAGCTCGAAGTAATTAAAGCCAGCGTGATAAGGAATTTGCCGAGGCGCCACAGGCAACGAGCGCATGGGAATGCCGGGTAGTTGCAGATTCACCAAGTCCCGAATCCGCTCCACAGGACCAATCTTCACCTGCGTGGGGAAGCGTGTCCGCAATGCATCCGGGGGCAACTGCGCATTTACCGCCAGCACAAAGTTTGCGCTCTTCAGCAATTCCAGGTCGGCGATGATCGCGACTCGCACGCCGTACTTGCGGTCTTGCAGTTCGATTGAAACCGCGTTCTGCTCCAGCACCATGCTAAGACTACGGCGAATTTCCGTAATCAAAGGCGGAAAACAGGCTTCAAGCGCGTCGTGTTGATACGGCGGCAATACTGGCGGCCGGCGATTGGTTTGGCTGAATGTCGAGAGATCGCCTGCAAGCAAAAGGCAGGTGGAGAATAGTCGCTCCGGATGCAATAGCGTGTGTTTGGCGAGATGCGCGAAGAGCGGCTCGTAACGGTTCACGGTTTGCAGAAACAGAAAATCCGCAATCTCCGCCACGCCGCCGCGACCGGGCTGCCCCAGCCTTGATGCGAGTGCTTCGCCGCGTTGATGCATTAGTCCGTGCAATTCCTGAACGTAGCTTCCAAGCGTGGGATCGCCCGCCGCGTGCAGCATCGGTGGAATATAGGATTTGCTTAGGATGAGTTGATTATCGGCGCGGCGCTCCGTGACTCTGACCACACCCAGCGCGCAATAGGCGTCGGTGAGATCGCGTTTGCGCACCAGCTTCAAACGGAGACGCCCAACCTGGATCAGCGTCGCACGCTCGGAGGATGTATTGGAGTCGGCCACCTCCGTCTCAACGGCGGAGAAACGAGTAAGGCTGCCTGCATCGGTTTCACCCGAGTCCGACTCGTCCGTCCCAGCGCGGCGCACTGGCAGCGCCAGAAAGACAAGTTCGTCCTTCGTATTGGCTTCTACATCCAACGGCTCGGGTGGCGCATCGTGGGCCGGAAAATCGAAAGGCGTCCCATCCGGCAAAATGCCGCGGGCCGCTGAGAGTTGTATCTTGCCCAGCGCCAATGCCGCAGCGTCAAGTTCGAGGCTCACGAAGCCCCACGCGTGACTGGCTATCGGCGCAGTACGGCTTTCCAATAAACGCTCTTGATACCGATCGTGTTGTTGGAAATGCTGCGGCTGAAGAAACATGCCTTCAGACCAAATGACCTTATTGTTCCAGTGCATAGTTATCCTAGGATTTATACGTTCCTGGCCCGCCGAATGTTACGAGATGTTATACCAATCAGGCTCCCCAACGTCAGAGGTGATGAATAAATCTACTGCGCGGCCTGACATCAACCCTGCGATGCTCAGCGTACTATATGTACGCTTCCGCTTCTCGGCTTGATGTCAGGCCGCTCGCTACGATTTCTTCACCACCTCTGCACCACTTAGACGTATAAGCCCCTCTCCCTTGAGGGGAGAGGGGTTGGGGAGAGGGTGATGGTTCAAATGAACACCGCTGTCACCTTCTCCCTCAGTCCTCTCCCATCAAGGGAGAGGGTGTATTCGTGACTACGCGAACTTGTGTAGATACCTTTGCCTTGAAGGGGAGGCGATAGATTATTTACCGACGGCAATACTAACCGCGTTCTTCTCAACCACAATCTGTAAGACCGTGCTTTTCTGCGGTGGGACGGCGATGACGGCGCGCCATTGCGAACGCTCCAGGTCGCGGAATGCGGCGATTACACCGACGTAACGCGTTTCCGGGGGGAAAGGTTTTTGCAGGTCCCGTTTTTGTCCGGGCATCAATTGAAGCTCTTCTTTATCGAGCATCTCGGCGCCTAGCGTTTCCTTATCTTTCTCGAAGAGAGAGAAAAAATCCGCGCCGTTAAATGCGGCAGGGGATTTTAAGGCATATACGCGTGCGACCACCGGCGAAGCTCTGCCACGGGAATCTGGATTGACCGTAGGTTGCACGTCCACCGACGCCTTGATCACGGTTGGTTTTGGACCGCTGGCGGCGCAAGCCATGAGCCCCGCTAGGGCCACGACGGCAAAAAGTCGGACAAGCCATTTGCTGAAAGTCATTACTCATTCTCCCATGACAAAACGCGATGCTACGTCCGAGCTAGTCATTCGAGCAATGGGGACGCGAAGAAATCCATACCGCTGCTCGATGTATCACCGAGCGCTCGTTTCTTCGCAATCCCGAACCAGGATGACGAACAAATACCGCACGGTAATTTTGTTCTGATACTCTTACGAAAATTCGTGGCGAAAACTCACCGGCGTTAAACAGACTACTCCATCAAAACAGGCCCGAGAAAATCGGTCGGAGTATTGAAGCTCCCGAGGCTCAAAGAACGGAGCGTTTACCGCTCTTTGCACATGGGACGAGTTGATTTTTGATTGGTGGGCAGTAGTGGGATCGAACCACTGGCCCCCGCCGTGTGAAGGCGATGCTCTACCGCTGAGCTAACTGCCCGGAAGTGGAAAATCCGAGGCGCGAATTTAACCACAGCACAGTTCATCGGGTCAATTTCCATACAAAGGAAAATATGAGCGAAGAAGGCAAAAGCTTGACGGATACGTTGATGGATAAGATCTGTCGCGTCCAGGAAATCTTGCTTACGCCGTTTGGCGAGTGGAGCGCTATCGCGACTGAGCCCACGACCCTGAAGGACCTCTATTGGGGTTACATTATTCCGCTCGCCGCGATCGGCCCGATCGCTTCCGTATTCGGCGTCTCGTTCGTCGGCATCAGCGGCGGGTCCGGCGTCATGTACCGATTACCGCTACTACCCAGCCTCTCGATGGAGTTAGTCTCCTATTTATGCTCTCTAGTTGGCATATTTCTGCTCGCGGTCTTTGTAATGCTGCTTGCGCCGGCGTTTGGAGGCCAAAGAGACCTGATAAAAGCCCTTAAGCTGATCGCCTATTCTTATACGCCTGCATGGCTCGCGAGTTTCTTGTACCTAGCTCCGGATTTCGCGTTATTCGGAATATTATTTGGCTTTTACGGCGTTTACCTGTTGTATGTCGGATTGCCTATCCTAATGAGTTCGACGGAGGACGAAGCGGCCACGGCTGGCTTCACGGTAATCATCGCAATTTGCGCCGCCGTCGTGGGAATTACGTCGGACGCAATCGGCACAAAAAGCTATGGTCTGACAATGTCTTCATTTAGAAAACAGGTGGAACAGATACAGCGGACGATGGGTCCTGAGGCAGCGCAACCGCGCGAGGTAGCCAAGCCGCAGGAGCGCGCAAGATCGACCGACCGAACAAGAGCAGTTGAACAGCCGCCGCCACGACGTACGCAACCGGGCGATCAGACATACGAGGTGCCTGAAATACCCGAAGAGATCCCCCATTTCATGCGACGGTAAAGATCGTTCGAGGGCCGGCGACATTCGTCTTTAGAGACTGTTCGAATTCTGTAGCGAGCGGACCAAGTTTAAGAACCTGTTTACGATCTAATCGGGCTTTTTTACCCTCAACCCTCCGGGCGGGTGGTTATTTGGGCGCGAGGCGGTGTTGCTCCTCAATCACAGAGGTAGCCCCGCCGCGTCCTCGCGCCTAGCCCCACGCCCAAATAACCACCCGCGCAAGCCCGATTAGATCGTAAACAGGTTCTAAGATTCGACGCGTAACCTGCACTCGTTAATCGCGTAAAATGCGCGTCTTTCCTTCCGCTTGGCTAATCATGGTTCGCACTCGTTTTGCTCCTTCCCCTACTGGTTACTTACATATTGGCGGCGCTCGCACTGCGCTTTTCTCCTGGGCCTACGCCCGCAAGCATGGCGGCGAATTTATTCTCCGTGTGGAAGACACGGATCTGGAGCGCTCCACGCCGGAAGCCGTCCAAGCGATCATGGATGGTATGCATTGGTTGGGGCTCGATTACGATGAAGGCCCTTATTACCAAACGCGGCGGATGGAGCGTTACAAGGAAGTCATCACGCAATTGTTGGCGGAAGGCAAAGCGTATTACTGCTATTGCTCTTCCGAAGAACTGGACGCTATGCGCGAAGCACAGCGCGAACGAGGCGAGAAGCCGCGCTACGATGGCCGCTGGCGCGATTCGAAGGAAACGCCGCCGGCAGGCGTCAAGCCGGTGGTGCGATTCAAGAATCCGCTTGATGGCGAGGTGATTTGGAACGACTTGGTGAAAGGCCGCATCGCCATCTCTAATAAGGAACTGGACGATCTCATCATCGCCCGCGCCGATGGCGTTCCCACCTACAATTTTTGTGTGGTGGTGGACGATTGGGAGATGCGCATTAGCCATGTCATTCGCGGGGACGATCACGTCAACAACACGCCACGTCAGATTAATATTCTGCAAGCGCTTGGCGCTCCTGTCCCGCAATACGCCCATTTATCGATGATTCTGGGCGATGACGGGCAGAAGCTTTCCAAACGCCATGGCGCAGTGAGCGTCATGCAATATCCCGCCGAAGGTTACCTGCAGGAAGCCGTCTTGAATTATTTGGCGCGGCTAGGCTGGTCGCATGGCGACGATGAAATTTTCTCCGTCGAACAGTTCTGCCAATGGTTCGACCTGGATCACATTACGCCTTCAGCCGCGCAGTTCAATACCGAAAAACTCCGGTGGTTAAACCAGCATTACATCAAGGCTGCGGACAACGAGCGACTGGCGGCGTTAACAGAGCCTTTCATGGGTGAATTAGGAATAGCCATGCAACCATCCCCAAAGCTCGCGGATGTGATCGGCTTACTGAAGGACCGCATCCACACGCTCGTGGAATTGGCCAACGCCGCCCGCTATTTCTACCAACGCGTCGAGCCGTCGGAAGAACTGAAGGTCCAGCATCTCACGCCCGAGATAATGCCGGCGCTAAAAGCGCTACGTGACAAGTTCGCGCAGAGCGAATGGAGTACAGAGGCGATCAGCGCATCAATCAAGGAGACCATTGCCGCATTTGGTTTGAAGATGCCAAAAGTGGCCATGCCCCTACGCGTCATGGTGGCGGGTAGCCCGCAAACGCCTTCCATTGATGCTGTCCTTTATTTGATTGGCCGTGATGAGACACTGGCTCGGATGGCGCGTTGTTTGACCTAAGACCTTTCAAATTTGCATGACAAGGAAACGCAACCTTTCGTCTCCATAAGTTGGCCCTGTCTTTAAAGTTGTGGGAGTTGGATCTTTTGGCTAATCGCTAATTGATCCTAACTCTTTCTTTTATCTACATCTCCGGTCGCGCCATCGGTGTTTTCCGTTGAAGTTAATTTCATTCCCCCCCCTCTTTCACCGACCTTTCAAATTTGCGTCACTTCCACCCCTCGAACCTGACAAAAATGGTCGATTCTCCTTTAAGTAAAATTTGCAATTTATTGATTTAAATAAATAATCATAAATGGCATTAGAATTGCTTTCATCTGAGCGAAGACATCTGATACAGCACAAACGAGCCGTGTCTCATGTCTTCTGTCTCCTCCGATTGGTTGGGGCACGAAAGTGCCCCAATTTTTTCGATAGCTCAGGGTCCTGATATTCAGGAGTGAAAATTTTGTACAGGGGAAGGGGGTTCACAATGGATGGCGCGGATCTTTTAATCGAAGAAGAAGAGAAGGCTGGCGTTAGCGAGGGTAATCCAGTTGATGAAGGCAAACCGACTGGCAAAGGGAAATTCAGCGACACCCTGCTCGCACAATTGATGTGTGCAACGCCTGTTGCGTTGCCAAAAGGCGCAGGCCGACGGGTTTATGGGGTCATGTCCGACACGCCAATGTCGCGGCGCACTCGCCTGTACCAGCAACAGTAAGACCAATTCAAATAACGCCTGCTGCCGCGAATGTTCGCCAGCAGGCGTCGCTGTTCTCCCTTTCGAAGTGCTTCACAATAGTCCCGATCGACTTTTAATTTCCGCTTTCCGCTTTCATTCGTCTTTTCTCGGTTGAACTGTCCCACTCCCGCAAGGTAAGCTCGCGACTTTGCATATTTCTCCCACGCGCCATGATTGCCCGGCGGGATTGCGTCTTCTTCTCTCGCAGCATTCTATTGCTGCTAAGCGGCTCAATACTCTGAACCGCCAAAATCAATGGCGATGCGCCAGCCATAACGTTAGTCGCCGGCATCGCCTGAATTCATGAAAGGAAAGCATGTTTGTCGGAGCCAGTTTTCTGCCGCAGGACAATTTTTCGCTTAATAATCTGCTGCTATTCGGTATCCTGCTGCTCGCAGGATTGCTAAGCGGTCATTTGTTCAGCACATCGTTGCGCGTGCCGCGCATTGTTGGATTCGTCGCGGTCGGCATCCTACTTGGACCCGCAGGCTTAAACTGGATTTCTGAGGGATTGCTTGCCGATGCGCAAGTATTCGTCGATATCGGTTTGGGGTTGGTGCTTTACGAACTCGGTAATCGGCTGGACTTGAAATGGTTAATGCGCGATAAGTGGTTGCTGGCCACCGGCGTCGCTGAAAGCGCTCTGGCGTTTTCGTGCGTTTATCTCGCTCTATACTTGCTTGATGTGCGGCCGCTTACCGCCGCACTGCTCGGCGCATTGGCGATTTCAACCTCGCCTGCCGTGGTTACTCAGCTCACCAAGGAATTGCGGGCCGAGGGGCGCGTTACCGAATTGGCGCTTTCCTTCACCGCATTAAATAACGTCATCGCTTTTTTTGTAATCACGATGCTGTTGCCGGCCATCCATTTGCAACATAGCGCCGAAAACATGGTGGTTGTCATGCACCCGCTGTATGTTCTCACTGGTTCGGCGTTGTTGGCCCTGGTGGTGAGTGTTGTCGGCATCAAACTCGCCGCGCTAATGGGAAAACGGGAAGGGCATCACTTCATCCTGGTCGTAAGCCTTGTGGTCATCGCCGTTGGCGCGGCGGACGCCTTGAATTTTTCCGTTTTGCTCACATTATTAATATTCGGCATTTTGACTCGTAATCTCGATAAGGAGCGCTCGTTGATGCCGGTGGACTTCGGTCGAGGCGGCGAGTTGTTTATCGTGGTTTTATTCGTGGTGTCGGGCGCACGGCTCGCCTTTGATATGACGCTAGGCGTCGCCTGGATGGGCGTCGTCTTACTGGTGGCGCGCTTCATCGGTAAATTCATTGGCGTCGCCGTTTTTGCTCGCGCCGGAGCCGTGGGTGTCGGCGGCGCCTGGAATTTAAATCTAGTCATGCAGCCCCTGTCCGGCGCCGTGCTTGTTTCGACTCTAGGCATGACGCAAAACTATCCAGAAGTGGGCGCCACTCTGGCCGCCGCGTTGATGCTTGCCCTGACGGTGCTTGAGTTGGGCGGGCCGGTTGTTGCGAAGTGGGGATTGAAAAGGGCAGGGGAAGCGAATCCAGCTACTTGAGCGCACCATGATCCGGCGCTTTTCTTAAGCATAAAAAAGTTTTCAGGAGACGTAATTGCCAACCTTAGAATTCACAGAATCCCGCCCTCTTTCTGTGGGCGTGGAGTTGGAGTTGCAAATTCTCAACACGCGGGACTACAACCTTTTTCGCGGCGCTGATGATTTGCTGAAGCTCGCAGCCAAAAGCGGACATCCGGGCGACATCAAGCCGGAAATGACCGACAGCATGATCGAGGTGTCGACAGCAATCGTTCATGATTCCTACGACACCTTGTTTACGGAGCTCACGGGAATTCGCGACGCCATGAGCGGGTTCGCGCACAAGTTGAACATTGCGCTAGCAGGAGGCGGCACCCATCCATTTCAAAAATGGTCGGAGCGACGAATTTATCCCAAGGAACGCTTCGAGTATTTGTCGGGCCTGTATGGATACTTGGCCAAGCAGTTCACAATCTTCGGCCAGCATATACACATCGGCTGCGAAAGCGCGGATTTGGCCATTTATTTGACCCACGCTTTCGCTAGGTACGTTCCACACTTTATTGCGCTATCGGCATCGTCGCCGTTTCTACAAGGCGTGGATTCGGCGTACGACTCTTCGCGGCTTAATGTGGTCAGCGCATTCCCGCTTTCGGGAACCATGCCGCTGGTGACTGACTGGCAAGACTTCAATGGTTATTTCAACGAAATGTATGACCTTGGCATCGTCAAGAGCATGAAGGATTTCTATTGGGATATTCGGCCCAAGCCGGAATTCGGCACGATAGAGCTGCGTGTGCCCGATACGCCCTTGACGGTCGAAACTGCCGCGTACTTGGCGGCCTACGCGCAGACACTGGCGAAGTATCTATTGACAGAGCGGCCGCATGAATTATCGCGCGCCGTTTATCAGGTCTATAGCTACAACCGCTTTTTGGCTTGTCGTTTTGGTTTCGACGGCAACATTATCGATCCCTATACGCGGCAGCCGGTGTCGCTAAAGGACGATATCGTCTCGACCATTAATGCGCTGAAACCGTATGCGGTGGAGCTGGGAACCGAGGCGCCGTTAAGAGCGTTGTTGAACGCCGCCGCCGCTGGCCGTAATGACAGCGCATGGCTACGCGAGCAATACGCGGCGTCGGGGTCGCTCAGCGATGTTGCACGATTGCAAAGTCGGGCCTGGATGGGCGAGATAACTACTGGAGAGAAGGGAAAGGTATAAACGTGCGCGGGTCAGCGGCGAGTCATGCGCCTTAAATCGGTTTTAAGGAGTGGGCTCGTCATTTCTTGAATGAACCTTGTATTGCCGCCAAAGCAACACGCCTCCCCACGCAATGGCCAACAGCACAGTCGCCGCGCCCAGTTTATGGAAGAACCAGCCCAACCCGTGGGCTTTCTTCAGCAGGCCCATTGCATTCAGCAGATAAATCCAATCATGGCCGCCTTCTTCTCCCGTAGTTCCCGACAACAACATCAATTGTGGGTATAGGGCGTCATACACATAAGGCGCCACATCCAAAAAGCTTACTCCCAAAAGCCATAAACCAATTGACGCGCCGAATGGATCTCTATTTTTTAGAAGCAGCGCTCCCATCAGAATTACCGGCATGAGCAACTGCCCCAGCGTGCCTCCCAGAAACATCATGAACTCGCCCAAGATTCGAAAAATCACATGACCGGCTTCGTGAAAAACCAGTAGAGGACCGTGCAGAAACGACTCTCCCATTTCGCCCTCGCGATAATCGAGTGCGATGAGCCGTAAACCCCATATGGCGAAGAAAACGAATAGCGCCACGCGGGCCCAGAGGTGTGCGACGTCAACGTGCGAGGGTGTGTTGAAAATCATCGAAGACAACCGTGCTTGATCATCTTCGCGGTGATAAGTATCGGGCGGCTCTTCACCCTTCACAAGAAGTGCGGCGCTCGATTTGGCGTCCACTTGAATTTGTGCGTATTTGGCCAACACTAAACCGCATGCAGGACAAGAGGCGGGTAATGATTGGTCAGTGGGAAGGGGAGTGTAGCCGCATTTGGGACACTGAGAGTATGTCGTCACCGGCAATTTTCCCTCTTTCAGTGATTCGACAAGCATTAACCTGGTTCCCGCAATCGAATGCGCCCCAGTGCGCTCACCCGTTGTGGCGCATATTCTATTTGAACCTATAAACCCTTCTTCCGTCCCGTTTCTCGCGTTTGAGTTGGGGAAGGAGATTGCCTCTCCTGATTCTGCACTTTGGTCAGGGTAATGCTAACTATCGTATTAACGGAAAGCATTTCCTCCCCAGGATCCTGCTTGTATTTCAGGATTTGCGGCGTCCGCGTCTGACGGCCGTTTGTTATTTCCACACGAATCGTCCGGTCAGGGGCTACATGCGCCACTTTTCCTTTAACAATGACTTCGTCTTTTTGAGAATTGAATTTGGCGTGCTCGTCCATGTATCCCATCAGATCGAACACTTCGCAATGTTCCGTGAGCAGGGGAGGGCCCTTCGTCAGTTGCAATAGTGCGGGAAGAGTGACTCTGAAATGTGCGCCTTTTTCAGGAAGGATTCGCTGTCCAGCACTATCCACGAAGCGGACTTTCGACGCATCAAGGTAATGAATAATGTTTTGATCATTAGTTTTCTCAACTATGACCAACCGTGCGAGTTGTGATTGAGCCGAGTCTTCGTATAACGCGTCAAAAATGTAGCCATCGAATTCTCGTCCGGACATTTCATGGCCTCTAATCTCTTGACTTGCTTTTTCGACTGGTCGTTCCACCTGCTCTGAAGCCTCGACAGGTAAGCGCGACTCTTCGTTGCGCGGAGACTGGGGGGGGGCGGCTCCGATCACGCTTTTAGATCTTAGCGCACCGCTGGTCGTAGGTATCTGAGGCTCGAAAACATGAGAGTCCGGGGGCGCTGGCGGCGCAATTTTAGTCAGAATAGCGGAGGGAAGGCTCTGCTGCTTTATCATCCATTCAAGATGGACCGTGGCATACAGACGAGCCGTCGTAACACCATTGACCCGATCTACGGAATTAAAACGGTTTGCTAACTTTTGATCGAATTCAACCCTGAGCTTTCCGCTTTGGTCGTCACTGAAAAATCTTAATGGTTGGGAAAAATCGGCTTCATTGCCTGTTCTTTTATACGCATTGAAGGCTGCATGAAGTCTAGCCTCAAGCCCTATCAATCCTATCGGCGCCTGATCAGGCATGCCGGACGCAACGCTTGGCGGCAGATCGTTTTCCGGCAAGGCGGTTTTTTTTCGTTTGAAAGCCGCCTTGAGTCTGGCTTCTAACCCTGTGGACTTGCCGCGGGCGACGCTTGGCGACGACTTCTCTTGCTGCGCGGCTTCCCTTGCTTGGAGGGCCGCTTTTTTCCTTTCTTGAAGCGGCGCCTCTAGCATTTCCGTGATCGTCCTTTTTAGCGCCTCATACCCATCCACACTTATCGGATTGATCGCCGCCGCCATTCGGTAGTTTTCGAATTCTGGAGATTGCTGATTCCGGCGAAAACGTTCGTATAAGTCGTCCGCCGCCTGGGCCAGCGGCTCATGGATTCGATGATTCTCCGGCAAATTGTCTTCGGACTTGATCGCCTCTGCATAAGCATCTAGAGAGATGTCCAGCAATGCCTTCATAAGCATGTTATTTGCGAAATTATTAACTGTCGCGGTAGTGCAAAATGAAACGATGTCTCCGGCTTGTGCTGATGTTTTTTCCAATCGCCTCACGGCTACGTTAACGAGGCCGCCCTTTTCTACAAGCTCATCAGTTTCATTCCCGGAAAGCAATACGGAACTACGCAATCGACGCACGACTTTACCGGCTCCGATTCCATTTTCCGGCGATTCCGTCGCGCTTAGTCCATGACCCCGTAAGTGCGAGTTTATCTCGTCGAGAGAAGCATTAGGCGGCAGCTCTTCTAGAAGATTGGTTGCACGGGAACAAAACTCAACCTTTCGTCCCATTACCGGTGGAGATTTTAATTGTCGCGTCTCGACGCGGATAAGAGAATTCGTTTCATCGGACTTCGCTCGTGGAGGCTGAAGTAAAACGGCGTCGTCGAGCAAGAGCACAACCGCACCGCTCCCGGTCTCGAACGTACTAGCCTCCCTTACACTAATGTTTCGTGACCCAACGCTCTCGTTGATTTCCTCCAGGGAAGCGGTTTTTGGAATGTCTTTTAGCACCTGAGTTGTGACATAGACGGAAGATTGGTGCTCCTTAATGACGCCCTCGATTGCCCTCACCACCATATCCTTGAGCTCATCATCGTGTAGCGTGGTATGGAACGGTTCCGCTACTGTCTTGTCGGAAAATTCTTTTATCGCAATGCGCCTTCTCACATCGGCGTCTTCCGGCAATTGTTGCAACAATGCGTTCATGACGTTTCTGATAATCACCGCGCGTCGCTGCCCGTCGGCGACCGGCGAGACTGGCGTGCGATCTTGAGATCCTGCGCTCTCCTTTAGCCCGAGGTAAGCAACCGACAGTTTTTCCAATAAGGGCGTGATGTTTTCTTCCACCTCCTCATCCGTCCCCCAGACGTGTTCAAACGCGTCGCTTCGCCTCAGTTGATCTAACCGTTCAAACAGGTCGGTGGAGAGAGCCGTCTCCGCCAATGGCGATGCAACGAGTTCCTCTGGCGAGTCGTCGCCCAACATAAATTTTGTTGGGTCGCGGGACTTTGAAGAGGACTGGGAAGCGTCAGTAGGTCGCTTAAACGATATCGGCTTTAGGCGAAGTGTTGGACGGGCCGAGGGATCGCCGAAATCAGCGGTGTTAGCGTCAGGCGGCATTCGAGGAAGCGGAGGGACTGGGGGCGCTTCGTCAGCCCCGCTGCTCAGAGTGTTGACAAGGGCGAGGTCGCTGTTGGAACGACTTGCTGCTTTGTTTAAGCGAATGGAGCTAAAGGATGCTCTGCTCAACAGCGTCTTCAGACTCAAATTACTGAGACTACGTTTTGATTTGACTCGACGGAGCGCTTCAGTGGAGGCGACACTCTCAACCGCATCGTCCTCAAGTTCGGACGTAGGACTCTGAGGTTCTTTCTCTTTTGGGTCGTTATCGTTCATGTGCGTATTTCCCCCTTGTATATCATCGGTTATCAAAAATAATCGATAGCATCATGAATTTACGCAAATTTGATGCCAATACACTCAACGTTAGCCTAATGCATTATGACGAAAAACACGCTTGAAAACTCGATGGCGATGATTATTTCCTGATGACATGGTTTGTAAATATGCAAATTCATCGAGTTTACGGTTTACAGGAATGCAACAATTTCAACGGTTGGTTTTCTTCCGGGCGCAAAGTAATAAATTCAGAAAGTGATCCGTAATTTTCCCAAATCTCTATCCAGCAACTCCCACTTCTTGAACTACACTGGAATGGTTACCCAATAAATCCTCTACATTCACATGGTCGACTACCGGCTTGGCTCGTTCGGCGATGCGGTGACGCGAATCCAAAGGCGCTTGGCCGAACTGGGGTTATATACAGGGCCCTTGGATGGAATTTTTGGCGGCGGGACGGCCTCCGCGGTCAAGGCTTTGCAGGCCAGGGAAGGTTTGACGGTTGATGGGGTGGTCGGCTCGGAAACCTGGAGGGTCCTTTTCCAACAGATTGAAATGCCTCCGCCGGCTATTTTTGGCGAATCCCTAGCTTATCGCTGCTTGGCGTTAACTGGCTCATTCGAGACTAACGCCAGTCCTCCCGATTGCTTTTGCGCGATCAGCGGCGATTTTGACGATCAGGGCATGAGCCTCGGCGTGTTGCAGTGGAATTTCGGACAAGGCAGCCTGCAACCGCTGTTACAGGAATTCATGACGGATTATCCCGACGTGGCGAAACGCGTATTCCAGGATGATTTGCAAGTAGTCTCCGCGGCGCTGGCGGCGCCGCATGACGAATTAATGGGATTTGTCCGCAGCATTCAACACCCGATCAAGCACGCGATCAATGAACCCTGGCGCGGCATGGCCCGCACCCTGGGGCGCACCGAGGAGTTTCAACGTCTACAAGTAAAACATGCGAGTCAATTTTTTGAACGCGCACTGGCTTTATGTAAGGTCTATGGATTGAAAAGCGAGCGCGCGGTAATGCTGATGTTCGATATCTGTGTACAGAACGGTTCGATCAGTGAGTTGGTCAAAACACGTATTGTCACTGACTTTAATCGTCTGCCCAATGGTCTGGACCAACAGGAAATGGAGATACGCAAGATGCAGATTATCGCTAATCGTCGCGCCGAGGCGGCCAATCCGCGCTGGGTCGAAGACGTTCGCTCGCGCAAGCTTACGATTGCCAACGGGGAGGGCGTCGTGCACGGCGTGCGCATCGACCTCGCTAATCAGTACGGCATTACCTTAGCGGCCTTTTCATCATGAGCCTGTCTACCGTCGGAACTGCACGGGCGCCAGCGCCGCGCGGCGAGGTCGCCGTCGAGCGAAACGCCGTAAAGGTAAGCGCCAAACGAACTTCTGGCGTTCTCTGTGAGACCTTCTCGGTCACGATAGCGGAGGCCCACGATTCTGCTTCCGTGAAAGCCTTGACCGACATATTGCATGGGTCATGCCTCGGCCAAGCGCAGGCGATTCCCGAATTACCCTCGCTACAGCAATTGCTCGATGAAATCGCCAACGGCCACGAGACATTTTTGCTTTGTCGTTTGGGTAGCCGGCTCGCTGGCGTTCTTTCTTACTGTCGAGGGGGCGCGGGCGTGAACATCTCCCGTTTGGCGGTATCGCCGGCGTTCTATCGACGCCGCGTCGCGTCGGCGCTTCTTCATCACCTCGTTAAGGGCGAGACGCAAGCGACGATGATTTCGGTGAATACCGGGGCGGACAACCGTATCGCGATTGGATGCTACCGAAGTCTCGGTTTTCATATCGAGCGTCGATGGGCGACGCCGGATGGGCTGGCGATGGTGACGTTGATAAAGGCTTAGTATTCACAAATACTAAAGGAACCTCTGAATAAGCTACTGCGCTGGCCGATTTTTAACCTCCGGGCGCGCAGTAGGTTTCGAAAAAAGTCTATTGGTTCAGCCTTGTCAAGGCCCGCTTGGCAAGCGCCGGCATTTTCGTGTCCTCTCACAGAATTCGAGTAGAGGCGGTAGCACGGACAGCAAGCTGATAAAATCCGCGCCTACCTTTTAATTCTGCATCTGGATTCCGCCGCATGTTGCGCCTAACCGACGTCAAACTCCCCCTCGATCACACCGAAGACCATCTCAAGGCCGCCATTCTCAAGCGGCTGAGCATCGCTCCCGAGGAACTGCTTCGCTTTACGATATTCCGCCGCGGGTATGACGCTCGCAAACGCACTGCCATCCACCTCATTTATACCTTGGATGTCGAGGTGAAAAATGAATCAGCCTTACTTAAACAGCTTAAGAGCACGCCCCAAGTCGTTCGCACGCCAGACATGGACTACCGCTTCGTGGCGCAAGCCCCCGCCAGCTTGGCTTCGCGTCCCGTCGTTATTGGCCTCGGGCCTTGCGGCTTATTCGCCGGGTTGATTCTGGCGCAGATGGGTTTTCGCCCCATCATTTTAGAGCGCGGCAAGGCGGTGCGCGAACGCACCAAGGACACCTTCGGTCTCTGGCGGCAAGGCATACTCAACCCGGAATCGAACGTACAGTTTGGCGAAGGCGGCGCGGGAACCTTTTCCGACGGCAAGCTTTATAGCCAGATCAAAGACCCGAAACACTATGGGCGAAAAGTACTCGCCGAATTCGTCAAGGCGGGCGCTCCGGAAGAAATTCTGTATGTCAGCAAACCCCATATCGGCACGTTCAGGCTCGTCGGCATGGTGGAAAAAATGCGCGAAACCATCGAATCGCTCGGCGGAGAAATTCGCTTTGAAGCAAGAGTCGAAGACTTCCTTATCGACGAAGGTAAGTTACGCGGCGTCGTGCTTGCCGGCGGCGAGCGTCTCGCAGCCAATCATGTCGTGCTCGCCGTGGGACATAGCGCCCGCGACACCTTTCAAATGTTGCACGACCGCGGCGTTTACGTCGAAGCCAAGCCGTTTTCCATCGGCTTCCGCATTGAACATCCGCAGGGCCTGATCGACCGTTGTCGTTTCGGCAATTACGCCAGCAATCCGTTGTTGGGCGCGGCCGATTACAAGCTGGTTCATCATTGCAGCAACGGCCGTTCGGTTTACAGCTTCTGCATGTGTCCTGGTGGTACTGTTGTGGCGGCCGCCTCCGAACCGGGCCACCTTGTCACCAACGGCATGAGCCAGTATTCACGCAATGAACGTAATGCCAACGCAGGTATTGTCGTCGGCATAACGCCGAACGACTATCCAGGGCATCCACTGGCGGGCATCGCTTTTCAGCGAAAATGGGAAGCGCGGGCATTTGAATTGGGCGGCGGGGACTACTGCGCGCCAGGACAACTGGTAGGAGACTTCATCGCGGGACGCCCCTCCACCAAGCTGGGCTCGGTATTGCCATCGTATACGCCGGGGGTTCGTCCTACCGATCTCAGTTCGGCGCTTCCTCCCTACGCCGTCGAAGCTATTCGCGAAGCGCTCCCTGCATTGGATAAACAACTCAAAGGCTTCGCCATGCACGACGCCGTGCTGACAGCGGTGGAGACGCGGACTTCCTCGCCGATATGTATCAAGCGTAAGGATAATTACCAGAGTTGGAATGTCGCCGGACTTTACCCAGCTGGGGAGGGCGCCGGTTATGCGGGGGGAATTTACTCCGCCGCGGTGGATGGTATTGAAGTGGCGGAAGCAGTAGCGTTGAGTATGGTGGGGGCCGATGCTGGGATGAGTTCTTGAAAACGACTGTAGCCCTGGAAACGAGATGAGTTTTCCAAGGGCAATCACCGCTTAGCGTATCCACCACAGTCACCCGTAGTACAATTCGCGGGTTCTCCAAAAGCAGCACATCCGTGTCCACTCTCGCCCGATACTTCGACCCCGAAGGCCCCTTCGCCGCCAATATCCCCGGCTATCGCATACGTCCCCAGCAATTGGAAATGGC
>DATLHW010000182.1:0-4346 GCA_035539675.1 Burkholderiales bacterium
CCCAACACGTTACGGGGCTGGATCAAGGATCTCGTCGAGCTGGACCAATCAAAGCTAACGTTGTATTTCCAGTCGTTTGGTTTTAAACATGGCATTCCTCACGATGCCGATTTGGTCTTCGACGCACGCTTCATACCCAATCCCTATTACGATCCGCAATTGCGGCCCTTCACCGGCAAAGACAAGCCAATCATTGATTTTCTCGATGCATTGCCGGAAACAAAAGAGTTACTGGACGACATTCACAAGTTCATCAACAAATGGCTCCCTCGGTTTGTGCGCGATAACCGAAGCTCGTTGACTATCGCCATCGGTTGCACTGGCGGACAACATCGTTCAGTGTATTTGGTCCAAAAGCTCGCCGAGCGCTTCCAACCGCAACAGCAAGTGCTGGTTCGGCATCGTAATCTTTGGCAGCAACAAACCAATCTCAAATCAACGTAAAGCTTCATCAAACTTTTGAAGCGATCAATGCGAGATTACGAATGTTTCTCAAAAGCCTCGCGTAAAATCAACGCATGAACCAACCAAAAACCGTCACCCTCGCCTTCACCGGCGCCTCTGGAATGCCCTATGGCATCCGTCTACTGGAATGCCTGCTCGCATCTGGCGTAAACGTATATCTTTTGTATTCCCAAGCGGCGCAAGTGGTGGCGAAACAGGAACTGGACTTGACGCTTTCCGGCAAGAAGCAAGAGGTCGAGACGTTATTCTCCGAACGATTCAATGCCCGTCCCGGACAACTCACTGTGTTCGGGCGAGAAGAATGGTTCGCGCCGGTTGCTTCCGGTTCGAATCCGGCGGACGCCATGGTAATTTGTCCCTGCACCATGGGCGCCTTGGCGGCGATCGCGGCTGGACTATCGGATAATCTGATTGAACGAGCGGCGGATGTGATGCTCAAAGAAAATCGTAAGTTGATCCTGGTTCCTCGTGAAGCGCCGTTCTCGGCGTTGCACCTGGAAAACATGCTGAAGCTTGCTCGCATGAATGCAGTAATTCTGCCACCTAATCCAGGCTTCTATCATCACCCCAAATCCATCGCCGATTTGGTCGATTTCGTAGTAGCGAAGATTCTTGATCAGTTAGCCATTCCTCAAAGCCTGACACCGCGATGGGGAAGCGGCGCTAATTAAACCTCTATAGGACTAACGCAAAATCGTCCCAGCAAGGCGCGCCGATGCAGACAGTACGCGCTTGTACGGCAAGGAAGGTGTAGCAGGAATGCGAGCAGCATGCTGCGAGCCTGCGGAACGATCTGCGCATGCAAGCGCAGATGCGCCCTGCAAGGGCAACGCCGCTGGGGCGATTTTGCGTTAGTCCTACTTTAGCAATGGAGTCGATGTGTCCTTATTGCAACAACTAAAACAGATACTCCCGCCGCTTAGGCAAACGATTCCTGTTTTCCCGCTGAATACTGTCCTGTTTCCAGGCGGGATTCTGCCGCTGAAGGTGTTTGAGCAGAGATACATGGACATGGCCAAGGAATGCATCAAGCATGGCAGCGTCTTTGCGGTGTGCTTGATTCGAGAAGGGCAGGAGGTAGGCGCCCCAGCGACGCCAGAACCGATTGGATGCACCGCTCGTATTACAGAATGGGACATGGAGCAACTAGGCGTGCTTCAAATACGCACCCTCGGCGAATCTCGTCTACGAATCATGGAAAGTAGCGTCAACGATAAGGGACTCATAATGGCGCACGCCGAGATGCTTCCCATGGAAGACGATGTAGATTTACCGCCCGAATTTAGTGGCTGCGCGGAGCTTGTGCGCAAGGTCGTTGAGAATGCTGGAGAGAAGTCTTTTGCGAAACCTTATTACTTTGAAAGCGCAAGTTGGGTTGGATACCGACTTTCGGAGTTCTTGCCACTTAAGATCGCAGCGAAGCAGAAGTTAATGGAGCTTTCCGATCCAATAGCGCGACTACAAATACTGGCGCATTTTTTAACGCAACAGGGATTGCTGAAATAAAAGCGCTACGCATTTATCTACAAGCGGGAATGGCCTCCAAACAACGGCCCATCCGTCAGCGCCATTAGCAATTTTCTAACCGGCGTTGGTATTGCGGCTTGCAACGCATCCTCGGGATGCATCCAAAGTTGTCCAGGTTCAGCAACACGCGGGGATTCGTCGAACGCGTAAATCCGCTGCGGCATAATATCCAAACGGAAGTGCGTAAAACCATGCGTGAGGAGCGGCATCGACTCCCCCGCTCTTGCGTCAAGTCCCCATTGGCGTTTGCAGAAGCCTTGTACATCCGCCACATCAACCGGCATTTCCGGAAAACACCACAGCCCACCCCACACGCCAGTCGATGGACGCTTTTCCAGCATTATTTCGCCGCGATTCTGAATAATCAGCATGACGGTTTGCTTCAATGGCAAAGCCTTGACGGGTTTCCTATGAGGAAGCTCATTAACCCGGTCGGTGGCCAACGCAACGCAGGTCGCGGAAACGGGACAAACGCCACATGACGTCCGACTACGCGTACATACCGTGGCGCCCAGATCCATCAAACCTTGCGTATAGGCTTCCAGGTCTGTTTCAGGAAGCTCAGCCTCGGCGCGCTCCCACATTTGGGCCATCGCCCGCGCTTCTCCTGGATAACCCTCAATGCCAAATTGGCGAGCAAAAACGCGCTTCACATTACCGTCCAGAATCGCGCGATGTTGTCCGAAGGCAAAGACGCTTATAGCCGCAGCCGTTGAACGACCAATGCCGGGCAACTCCATGATGTCCTCAAAACTCATCGGGAAATGGCCGCCATGACGCTCCATTATTGCTTGCGCAGCCGCGTGCAGATTGCGAGCGCGGGAGTAGTACCCCAGGCCGCTCCAATGGGCGAGGACATCGTCCTCCGAGGCGCTCGCCAGCGATGCAATATCGGGAAAACTTTCGAGAAAGCGCAGGTAGTAAGGAATGACGGTGGCCACCTGCGTTTGTTGCAGCATGATCTCGGACAACCAGATGCGATATGGATCCCGCGTGTTCTGCCACGGCAAACCATGGCGGCCGTGGATCTTCTGCCAAGCAATTAGCCGGGCAGCGAAATCAGAAGCCATCTGAAAAGTTACTGCGCGGGCGTGATCCGGGGCCGTGCGGTACTCGGAATCCTCACATACTTTCATGTATGCTCCGGTTCCTCCGTTCCGTCCGTCCCCGGCTGACGCCCGCTCGCTACACTTTTCAGACGGCTTCTTAGCGATCATTTACCGAACAAGCCCTTCAGCTTGTCCTGTAACTTCTCCACGGCCTTACCTTTTACTTCGTCTTTTCTTTCATCGATTTTTTGCTTCACGACCTGCGTCGCCAATCCAGCGAGATCGACCTTCCAAGCGATGGCGGTAAAAGGTCCCGACAACCGCACTGGGACGGTAAGTCCCTTCATCGCCTGAAGCTCAGGGCCGCCCTGCCCCTGCAAGGTTGATACGACCGTAGCCTTCACCGTGTAATCCAAAGTCTCACTGACGAGATTAATATCGCCCTGGCCGCCTACCCTAAGCAACGGCGATTTCGCGCTGAGGTCATCGTTGTGAGCGACGCCGTTGTTAATGCGAAAGCTGCCGGTGAGTTCGCTGAAATCGGTTTTTTCTTCTGTTGAGGATGTCCCGGCCTGCTGACCTTCCGAGGCGCCGCCCAGCTTAACTTTAGCGGTGCGAATCGCTTTCGCGATGTTGACTCCGCTCACGGCGCCATCACGCAGATCGAATTTCGCCGTCCCGTCCAGCGCCTTCTTCATTGCGGATACGACAGCGCCCTGCGTGGTGACATCAAGCTGAATGCTGCCGCGACCTTCAATGGGCTCCTTCCCTATCGCATCCTTGAGTAAGGGACCAATGCTCACGCCCGTTAAATTTTGTCGAACGGCAAAACGGGGTGGATTCGTCGCAGCCACAGTTACGGCGCCCGCTAAAGAACCTTGGTAAAGATTAGCGTTAAGCGGGCTTACTTCCAGCTTTCCTCCAGCCGCGCGAATATCGATCCGAACATTGGAAGCCCGAATATTCGCCGCCTTGAGGGAGCCGATCTTAACGCTGCCATTGGCGTTCAAGTCTTTCAACGCGGATAGATCAATAGGCTGCTCAGCGGCAGGAGTAGCCTGGGCGGGCTTGCCCGTCGCGCCACCCGCGTCTGGTTTCTTTTCGTTGTAACGATCAACGTCAATTTGGTCTATCGAGACATCGAAGTTATAAGCAGGCGGCGTGAATTTGGCGAGGCCGAATTTGGCGTCGATCGTACTCTGATCCAATTTGCCGTTCAGATGGGCGGCAAGCGTCTGTTTGGCCAAGTTGGCGTTCAAATTGCCACCTGCTTTAAATGCCATTACGCCGCCAGCGGGATTAGGC
>DATLHW010000183.1:0-5224 GCA_035539675.1 Burkholderiales bacterium
GTTGTACACGCGGCAACCCGAACGAATACGCCCCATACCACCCAAGGCAATCCCCCCACTGCAAAAAGAGCAAGGCCAATGGGTATTTGATGCCACATCCACGTGCGCTCTAGAAATTTGTAGAAAGGGTCATCGCTGATCCCCGGCCCAGGATCAAACCCAGGCGGGTTATCAAAAACAAGCCGGCAGTGAAGATTCCACCATCCATCTTTCAGTAGGCCATGGCGATGGGCGAGGAAATCGTGACAGTGGGGTTGGCGTTGCGCCCAGTCGCGTGTGTCGTGCGTGCGGATGGTCCAGATGGGGCCACCCATACCGACTGCGGCTCCCATCCAGACCAATATGCGCTCAAGCCATTTGGAACATTTGAAACTGCGATGAACCAGCCGGCGGTGATAACCAACCGAATGACCTGTGCAGAGAGTTGCTGCGCTGAGCGCCAGAAACACCGCGAAAGCGCCCCACGTAACGTAGAACGGCGCCAACGCAAGAGCAGCAATGAGCATGCTGCCGTTCCAAATGGAACGGAGCGTATCCCACCGTACGGCGCCGGCGACGGGATCGGTATTTGGACGAATGATTAGAGAATTGACCTTGTAAGGATCGTGGGCGTACTGGGAGGCGATGGCTTTTTGCATAGGCGTCGTCCGATCCTGGCTAACGAGAGTGGAGAAAAAGTCAGTTCTTCAGCAAAGTGCGGCTCGTGATTGGTTGGTTTTTTTGCGTGCTGATTTTGCGATTCTATCGTTTTCGACATCGCCCCTCTCGCCTTGTACTGCCCCAATCCGACCCAAACGCAAGGGCGAAATAGTTCATAACAGGCTCTAGCCGGTGGGGTTTAAAACCTGGTTGAATTTCGACGTGATCGACGACAATTTTAACTTCGCCGAAGTTTCTTTAGTATCGCCTCATGCCTCTCACGCACAGAAAATATGACAGACTTTTCCTTACGCCTTCACCGACGCCCTCTCCATCTATTGGCAAACCTCCCGAGCAAACTATCACGGTGAGTGCCTGGAGTCGGGAGTTGACCTTGCCCCGCAGGTTGACCTTGTCCCGTTGTTTGATCTTGCGTTGTCGAGGCAGCTGGCGCATTCGCCCCATCATGTGGGGGCGGTAACATCGCAGCTTGCTGTTTCCTCAACTCGGCAATTTGCCGCTGCAATACGTCAATGTTGTATCTGATGGTCGCTAACTGTTTCTCGAATTCTTTCGAGTCCTTTGCAAATTGCCGGTGCTCAAGTTCAAGTTGCCGGCGCGCGAGTTGCAACAGACTATCAAGATTAGGTGTTACAACTTTATCCCGATCGTCTTTCAAGCGCGTCAATTCCTGCTCAACGAAGACCACGTCCTCCGCCTTCATCGCCGTTTGCTCAACCTTGGGCCGCAAATGAGAGAAAGATGTACCCTGACCGTCAAACACTTTCGTGGTTGCGGTGATATACCTTCTCGCTGCGGGCAAATCTTTAACGATCTCCTTTATGGACGCGAACAAATCTTGTTGCATGTCGCGCTCCTGAGAATGCAGGGGGAATACTTCCTTCACCCCGACCTCAAGCCGCTCGCGCGCCACCGTCTCGCGTGAAGTGACATCCTCCACCACCTTCCTTGCAGCTTTGAGAGGGGCAGCATCTTGGTCCAAGGCAGCGCCGATTTGCTTCAACTCGTCTTCTGCCGATTGTGACGTCGGGTCATGTGCCGCTAGATTATCGAGCAAGCTTGAAACAGATTGCTTCGCCGCTACGAGGGGCGGATCCTGCAAGTGCTCAAGCACGAGTGAATAGCGTAAGTGATCCTGCAGGCTCGTTAGCTCCTCCACTCGCTTTGCTATGTCAGACCGTAATTCGCTCACGCGCTTTGTTATAAACAGCGACCGCTGTTCGTCGAGCCGCGCCCGCAGTTGCTCGCGTTCATTGCGATGGGCTTCGTCATCGGGCGTCTTGTTCAACGCTTGTGAAACTCGCTCCGCGACCTCCTTGTGATGTTTGGCAAGTAATAACGTCTCATCGAATTTCGGAACGGCGAGACCTCGCTCTGTCGCCGCCATCCATATCCGTGGGAGACTCACTGGACCAAACGCCTCACCGATCTCGATGGACGTCACGGTAGGGCGCAATTTTCCAAGCATGTCCAACTGTGTTTGCACAGATGCGCTCGCTTTGTCCCAGGACATTTTTTCGTCTTCGCCAGGCTCCCCGCATGCAACGAGCTTCCATGTTTCGCCCTCATGCGCCATCACCTGCTTCTTGAGAAGAATCGCCTCCAGGCATTCTGCCGTTAGTTTGCGATAAACACTTTCCTTCGCTTCTTTTTCGTCCTGTCGGTATAGGTCCGTGCACTTAGCAAGCTGCTCCTTGATGTTTTTGGCTGTTACCGTCCCAATGCCATCAATGTGGATTTCTAAATCCCCTTTCCCCTGACGCGCCGCTTCGTTAATTTGAACTTCCGCGTCGATCAATGCTTCCGATTTCGCCGCCGCTCGCTCCATATCGTCGGCGTAAGCTCCATTAGTCTCCACGCTGAACTTCGCGGCGTAGTTTGCATCCAGGTGGCTCCGCCAGAGAGCTCCCCACCTGGCGTCGTTCATTACATGATCCATCAAGGTTGTGAAGTGAGCTTTGAGTGGCGTGAACTCTCTCGGTTTATACGTCTTTCCCGTGCGTTCCGCTTCTTGCTTTCTGTCATCCTCGCGCTGATCGAATCTTCGCTTTTCCCAATAGTTCGCGTTCTCGACGATGGGTGTAGCCAAACGGTATGCCAGATCCAGGTCGCCCACGCCTTTGTTAACTCGTAGGGCCGCAGCGATGTTCCTCCACCGGTTGAAGTCGTTCTTGTTGCCAGCGATCGCAGGGTAGTGCATGCGTTTGCTCGTATCGTTCATTTCGTATTCGTCGCCGATTTCCACCTCCAGCGCCAATGCGGGCTCAACCGATTCGCCATCCGAGGGGAACCCTGCGACCACTGGCGCCCTGAGACTGCCACTGGTTTCGCGCCCCTGACTTTCGGCTGCATTATCGAGCACCTCGAATGTGCTTTCGTAACGCTGCGCTTCGTGAAAAGAGCAGATTTCGATATAAGCGCTAATAACCTGCACAACATTATCGTCACAGTGGACTGTGCCTTGCTCGCTTTGCCGCAACACATTTTTCAAAACCTCGCGGGACTCGACGGCTGCTTCCAGCGCGCGCGCCAGCTGGGTTCGCATCTTGTCTAGATCCAGATTCGTGAAAACGACTCGTCTTACCGGATCGGGCCTGCCCAAGAAAGCGGCGTTCGCCCGGTAGCATACAAACGCCAAATCTTTCAAATGATCCCGAATGACTTCTTCGATCTCAAGCGCCTCTTCCTTTTCTTTACGGTCTTCCTGAGTCGCAGTTTCAGGAAGGTTTTCAAGGTCTCGTTGTGCTTTTTCTAAGCGTGTTGGAGCGCCTTCTTCAATATCCTTCAGCTGATTCCGCAGTTCCTCACCGGTGAATTGCGTTAACTCATTCTCGAACAGACCTTCGGACACCAACGAATTGATGACTTCCGAAAAGATCACCGAGTCGACTGTGACGGCGTCGACGTCCAGCATGGGCGAGCCTTCCATCGGGGTCGGTCGAACGGAGTGCTCAGTCGCCAAGGGCGACAGCAAGGACCGTAGCTGATCCAACTGCTCATGCAACGCCGCGACTTGCGTGAAGTCCTCATTGGGGATGCGCTCTCGCAAAGCAACTTGATGCTCCTCCGGAAGCGTTTCTAGCAAGCTCTCTCGGGAATAGGGGTCGAGGTCAAGCCACAACGCGGTTTGCGCCGCCTCGGATAAGGTCTCCCATTGAGTGGTTCGGATCGCGGGCGGTAGTCGTCTTAGCAGCCCTAGCTGGTTGATCGAATCTAAGCGATCCCATAACGGCTCGCGCAAATCCGGTTCAAGCGCACAAAAGAGACGGGCGTAGTCCGCGCTTTCCAGAAATGTCGCCAGTAAATTCTGCTGCTCACTGGGCATTTCGCGCCAGCGGGTATTCAACTCGTCCGCGGGTAGGCTTAACAAATCGGAAATTTGTTCATCCAACGCCACCATTTCTGTTAGCGATATTTCCTGGTTCGTATTCATTATTTCCCCCTTACCATTCCATATTCGGTAAGCGTTGCGCCTCGAAGAGGGCTGGCCTCGCAGCAAGCTCGTTAAAGGCTTTGCTTCCCAAAACAACGATGTCCATTCGGAACAATGTAACAAGCAATGATCAATGGACGACGAAGTGATAAAGCAAGCTTCTTATTTTTTCAGTGGCTTGTAACTTTATGTGTAGGGCTCAATCTCGGGTCTGCGGTGCTCATCACATAATATTCTCTCCTCAAGAACATTACTCGCTTGATGCGTGGCATGCCAAATCGCGTTTGACCAGTGTGTCGATCAATGCCGCTCTGGCATTAACAGGCAATTGACTAACAATGAATGAATGTCGCCACGGCGGGGGCGGCTGAGAGAAGAAAAGCGCTCTTCGGAACTCTAGAGTTCAAGAGTGAGGGGAGGAGGTTTATGAGGGTAGGCCGGGCAGGGTGGAGCGAACGCATGTCTCGTGCCAGCCAGACGTTGAATAAAGTGTGAAATTATTCTTTTACCGTTCCTAAGGAAGCTTTGATTAACGGGGCGAGCGGGAAAGCGCTTCGGTGTTGCCTGCATCTGCCGTCTATGCCCGTAATCGAAGTCGCTAATGGAACGGAACCCAAATCTGCAACGCCCACAACGCTCCCATCCCCACAACCAGCACCGCAATCGCATTTCCCGTCCACCAAGCGACAAGTCCCGCGATGATTCCTGCTAACAGGCGAGGATTATTCAATGAGATATCCAGAACCCCGCTCTGCATCGCAATCCCCGGCAGCACAATGGCTGCGACCACCGCCGCTGGAACATATCGCAATGAACGATGAAACCACGCGGGAAAGCTTGTCTTGCCGTGCAGGTAAATGAACGACAGCCGCATCACAAACGTAATGAGGCCGGCGCCTACGATGATCATCCAAACATTCATTTGCGCCGCCAATCGGAAAAGAATCCTGCCGTAATGCCGGCGATAGCGCCGGCGATCAGGCTTAAACGGAAGGGAAGACCCGCCGCCGCTAACGCCATGACGCCGCCGACAGCTGCGGCGACGGCGGTTCCGCGATCTTTGATGGCGGGAACCAGCATCGCGAGAAAGGAGAGCGGCACGATGAAATCCAGCGACCAACTGGCGGGTAG
>DATLHW010000184.1:0-7429 GCA_035539675.1 Burkholderiales bacterium
GCGAATATCACGCGCTGATCGGGCCGCATTCCTCGTCGATGGCGAAGATTACTTCGCCGCATTCGCCGATGCGGCCTTGCAGGCTCAGGAGTCCATCATCATTGTCGGGTGGGACTTTGACAGCCGCACGCTCTTGCGAACGGATAGTCCACAACGTGGTTGTCCCACGCAGTTGGGCGACTTTCTCAACTATCTGGCCAAACGCCGTCATGGTTTGAAGATTCATATCCTGACGTGGGATTTTCCCGTGATTTACGGCACGGATCGAGAAACGCCGCCCTTGTTCGGTAGCGGATGGCGGCGGCATCGTCGCATTCACCTCGAATACGACGGCAAGCTGCCTGTCGGCGCGTCTCATCATCAGAAGATCGTCGTCATCGATAACGCCATGGCTTTTGTCGGTGGTTTAGATCTGACTCGCAAGCGCTGGGATACGTCGGACCACTTTGCGGAGCACCCGGATCGTCAATGCGAGGGAGCGTCATACGCGCCGTTTCACGATGTCATGATGGCGGTTGATGGCCCCGCCGCAGCTGACTTGGGATTCCTGGCGCGAGAGCGTTGGCGCAGGGCGACTGGAACCACGATACGCCCGCCTCAACTAATACTCGACCCCTGGCCGGATCAATTATTTCCGGAGATGGTCGGCGTGGACGTGGCCATCGCGCGCTCGGAACCGGCTTATGACGGCCGGGAAGGGGTGCAAGAAGTGGAGGCGCTTTACCTGGACGCGATTGCCGCGGCTCGCAATGTTATTTACATCGAGAATCAATATTTCACCTCGGCGGCGGTGGGCGAGGCATTGGCGCAACGGCTGCAAGAACCCGATGGGCCGGAAATCGTGTTGGTGTTGCGTGCGGCGAGCAACGGCTGGCTCGAAGGTGTCAGCAAGGGCGCGATGCGTGACCAGTTGCTGAAGCGCTTGCGAGCGGCTGACCGGCATCAACACTTACATGCCTATTTCCCTTCTGTTCCCGGGCTAGGCAGCGATTGCATCAACGTTCATTCCAAAGTGCTCATCGTGGACGATCAGCTGCTGCGTATCGGCTCCGCGAATATTAACAATCGCTCCATGGTGCTCGATACCGAATGCGATCTGGCGATCGAAGCCAGTGGCGATGCTTATGTGTCGAAAGCGATACTCGATTTTCGTAATCGATTACTTGCCGAACATCTCGGAGCAACATCCGCTGTCGTCGCTAGAACGTGTGCAAGCAAGGGTTCATTGCACGGCGCTATCCAGGAGTTGCGCGGGGCCACGCGGTGGTTGGCGCCGTTCGAATCGGTTGAGGAATGGCCGGAAAGCGTGGCGACGTTGGCTTCCTATCTTGACCCCGAGAAGCCAGTACCTCTGGATGAACTTATGGATGAATTCTCTCCAGACACCAGCGCTGCGCCGAGAGGCCCTATTTTCCTGAAGATCTTTGTCATTCTGGCGGTTATCGGCGGACTGCTTGCTGCGTGGCGCTGGACGCCGTTGAGTGAGTGGGCGACTGCTGATCGGGTTACTGCGCTTGCCATGACTATGGGCGATAGTTCGTTCGCCCCGTTATTATTCGTTGCAGCTTACACATTTGCTGCTGTGACGTTCTTTCCCAGACCGTTAATCACTCTGGCGGCCGTGCTGGTGTTCGGCGCGTGGCAAGGATTCGCATACGCCATGCTGGGCATTGTAATTGCGGCGTTGGTCACTTATGGATTGGGGCGGGCAATGAATCGGCATACCGTTCGACGTTTGGCGGGGCACAAGTTGAATAACCTCGCGTTGAAGATGGGGCGCGCGAATTTTCTCACGGTGGGCGCGATTCGCTTACTGCCCATTGCGCCGTTCGTCCTGATGAACATCGTGGCGGGCGCCGTGCGTGTACGCCTAAATCATTACGTCGCCGGGACGGCATTAGGCATGTTGCCGGGAACGTTGGCCGCCACGATTTTTGGCGATCAGATTACGTCATCGTTACGAAACGCCGGGCAGCTTAATTATTGGATCGTCGCGGCGGTGGTGACATTGTGGCTGGTAATTTTCTTCGCTGTGCGTAGATGGTGGATGAGGAAGAAGTAGAACGGACATTTGATTTAGGCTCTTTATGGATTTCAAGGGCTTGATCCCTGTTAATGCAATTCATATTGTAGGAGCGAGCTTGCTCGCGATTATCAGCGTGGCCACGGACGCAATCGCGAGTAAGCTCGCTCCTACAGGGGACCGATAAGACCCCGAAACACATAAAGAGCCTCGATTTATAGGCTTCGTCCGAGAAGCCCATTAAGTGATTTCACATCTGTTACAAAAACGAAATTGTTCGCATATACCCGTCCCGGTAGAACCTTACTAAGGCTTATGCTCGACGACGCCTGATGAAGCGCCTGATCGAATTCGGTTAAAGGATGCAACCGCCTTCCCAACAGGAAGAAACCTTGATATCCCAATTGCATGAAGAAGCTTGAGACTGCTTTAACGGCGCCGGGTTTGTGACGTTCTTCCACTTCGATCAGAAAATTGGGTTGGTCACGCTCGATCAGGCTGCGTGCGCCTTTTAGAACCGCTATTTCATGTCCTTCAACGTCTATTTTGATGAAGCCCACAGGAGGCAGGTCGAAACTATCCAGGGTCCGGCAAGGGACAGTAATACTCTTGGTTTCGTGGCCACTCATATTGTTATCCGGCTCAACGGTGGCGAGCGATAGGAAATCGACGTGATTCACCACTGGAAACAGAAGCTTTACTTCGGCTTCCCTATCGGAAAGCGCACATGCATGGACTTGCAGGTTACTTTTCCTCAGTCTTTTCGCAAGCATCGCAGAAGTATTGGGATTGGCTTCGAATGCAACACATCCTTTTGCGCGATCGGCGAGAGCTTCCGAAAAATCGCCCATGCTGGCTCCGATATCGAGCGCGACACGGTGAGGATCGCAGAGATGCCGGGCGATTCGAATCTCCGGATTTCCTCGCATGCGCCGCCAGAAAGCGCGAATGGGTTCACGGGTAAAAGCCGGTAAAACCAACTCGAATTTTTTCAACAATACATAATCAAATGCTGGCGTGGACATGCGCTGCTCCTGATTTTTTGATTGGGAACCTTCTCAGTTAATTGTAGTTATTCCCGTTCAATTGCAAGAGGTATCTACGCATTTCGACTTATTCCATTTCCACATCTTCCCGCTACACACCCGCCTTCGCTGCTTTTGGCGTATCTCCAAGCAATTCTCCAATCGACGCCAATTGCTCTACGTGATCGCATACCACCTTGATCACCACGGTAATTGGCACGCCTAGCAATAGCCCCCACGGTCCCCACAACCATCCCCAAAACAACACGGCGATAAACACTACCACTGGATTCATCCGGCAAGCGCGTCCTGTAAGCCATGGCGTTATTAAAAATCCTTCAAGACTCGTGATCAACAGCGTCACACCGCTGACAACGAGCGCCATGCTCAACGTGCCGAATTGTAGAAATCCGACCAGCGCCGTCCCAAAGGTGACGACGACTGCGCCCACGTAAGGAACGGAGTTCAAAATGCCGGCCGCGATACCCCAAACTGCCGCTTGGTCCACCCCAATCCAAAGAAACGCGAGCCAAGTCGCCACGCCGACGAGCGCGCTGGCCACGACTTGAATCAGAAGAAAGCGCTGAATTTGCGCATGGATTTCGTCAAGGACTTGAACGGTGACTTTCTTCTTGCTTAGGGTTGGCCCAGTGATCTTGACGAGCTTTCGTCTGAACGTGTCCCCAGAAACCAGCAGAAAGTAGACGAGGAAGAGCACAACAACAACTTCACCTGCGCCTACGAGTAAGCCTAGCGTTCCCACCCAGAGATAATCCGCAATATTCAGTCTTGGCTTTTCAATTTGAACCCGCGTTATTCCGCGCGGCGTCAATGGCGCTTGCGGTGTCGAGTCTTTTGCAAGTTCCTCGAGTTTGCTCGCCGCCTTCTGTACTTGATCGATAGCGCCGTCTTTCAGTGTTCGTTCTCTCCGCACGATGTCGCGAAGTTTTTGGACGGCGTCGGGCATCGTCGAGACCAGCTTGGCGGCCTCGTCTCCTAGCGCATATGCGGCTGCGCCGACGCCGCTCCCCAACGAAATGAGTAACAAGGCGGCGCCAATTGCGCGCGGAATACGCCAGCGCTCCATTGTGTCGACTATAGGTGTTAACGCATAGCTGGAGATGACGCCAATGGCGAGGGGGATAAGCACCACGCGTGCCCAATAGAGCATTGCAATCGTCGCCAGCACCGCCAATATTGCGAGCGAAACATTGCGTACATCCACCGGCGTTTGGACGACGAAGGGTCGGGGTTTTTGGTTTCGACCGGGTTCTTCAATTGATTCGCCTTTAGCTTGAGGAATTTTTGTCGTTGCGATGGGGTCAGAGGGAGGGGGATTGTTGGTGATTTGCTGATCGGATGCTTGAGGAAGCATTTCCGCCGCGACGTTCGCGTCAGTTTCCTCATTTGTAATTGGTGACATTGATTTTCCCGTTTTATAGGCGTTGTATCTAACTCAAGTTGCGACCTATAACGCCCTCTCCCTTGAGGGGAGAGGGCTGGGGAGAGGGTGATGGCTTTATTAATCACCGCGTTCACCCTCTCCCCAACCCCTCTCCCCTCAAGGGAGAGGGGCTCAATGCGGGCTTCTTCCTTGCGTTGAAGGGAGAGGAATCTTATAGGTCGCAACGTAAGTTATCTATCTTTGATGAGGCTTACGAAAACATGCAATTGCCGTGCCATTCCCTGAGATAGAATGGCGGCCGTTTTTACTAATTAGGACTTATGCAACGCCGCTGGAACGGCTTTGCATAAGTCTGAATAATGAAGGATCAGCTTTGATGCACATTCGAACATGGCTTGCGGTAGCAGCCTCAGTGGTTATTACTTTTCAGGCAAACGCCGCAATGGCGCAGCAAATGCGTGAAGCGCCAGTCAGCCCCTCCGCAAACACACAAATTGAAATCGCTTTCACGCCCGACGAAAACGCACTAGGAAAAATCCTCGCCGCCATCAGCAAAGCGCGACGCGACATTCGCGTGCAGGCGTATGTCTTTACCGACCGAACGCTGGCCAGGGCGCTTATTAGAGCACATCGACGCGGTCTCGCTGTTGAAGTTATCGTCGATCAGAATAAAGTGGAAGACAACGGCGCGCCCCGCGCGATTGAGCTTGCCGCGGCAGGGGTACCGGTTTTTGTCGATGGTCTACACGCGGCCGCCCACAACAAAATTATATTGATCGATGCCGGGTCGAACGAGCCCGTCGTTATCACGGGCTCCTACAACTTTACGGTAGCCGCACAATCGAAGAACGCGGAGAACCTCCTCCTCATTCGCGGTGATCGACGTATAGCTGCTGCATATAGCAGGAATTGGGCGAGTCATCGGGGGCATGCGACCCGTATTCAATAGGACCGGCGCATATGGACTATATTGACCTGCTTCAGTGGCCCGCCATGGCGGTGACGGTGCTCGCAGCATGGTTGGTGGCATCGCTATCCGAGCGAAAGCGGGAGATGGGATTCTGGTTTTTTCTGTTGAGCAACGTGCTTTGGCTTATATGGGGCTTGCATGACGAAGCTTATGCGCTCGTGGGACTTCAAGTTTGTTTGGCGTTTTTGAACATTCGCGGCGTGAAGAAGAATGATCCTGAGAAACGGGTTTCCTGAGGGGGGGCTATTGCGACGCTGCCTTCAACGGTCGTTTCCGGGATAATGAGCAAGCCGCGCAAGTTCCATTCGGAAATCGCGCCGATTCAACTAGTGGAGATAATTATGAAAAAACTAATCGTCGCATTGGCCATTGCTGTGGCCGCTCCTGTGGTATCCGCCCTGGACCTCCCAAAACTTCCTCCACCGCCTCTTGGACTTCCCAAACCGCCTACGCTCGTTTCCCCGGGCGATTTGAAGGAGCCGGCTGAGCCGAAGGAAGCAAAAGCGTCTAAGAAAAAGCGTCATCACCATAAGCACGGCCATGGTAAAGGGGGCAAGAAGGGGAAGTAAACGCTGTAAACAACGAGCCTGTTCAAAATCGTATCGGATGGCGCGAGACTAGGTACGCCCTCTCCTTTGAGGGGAGAGGGCTATACCCGGCGTTTGCGGTGGGAACCACTATAACGATAGGGTTCTAACCACGCACTCAGAAAGTCACTCATGGATCTAAACCTCACGAACAAACTCGCGCTAGTGTCTGGCAGCACCGCCGGTATCGGCTACGCGATCGCCGAATCCCTCGCAAGGGAAGGCGCCCGCGTTATCGTCAATGGACGTACACAAACGTCCGTGGACAATGCAGTGGCCAAGCTCAAAGCCGCCACGAATGGCCAAGCGCTAGGCTTCGCGGGCGATCTGAGCACGTCGGCGGCCGCGGATAAATTGTTCAAGGATTTTCCCGATGTCGAGATCCTGGTTAACAACCTCGGCATTTTCGAACCCAAGCCGTTCGAGGAAATCCCCGACGCCGATTGGCAGCGGTTCTTCGATGTGAACGTCCTCAGCGGCGTTCGCTTGGCTCGTCTTTATTTGCCAGGAATGAGGCAACGTGACTGGGGCCGAATTATCTTTATCTCCAGCGAAAGCGGCGTACAAATTCCCGCTGAGATGATTCATTACGGTATGACAAAAACAGCGCAACTCGCTGTCTCGCGTGGTCTCGCGGAAGCTGTGGCGGGGACGGGTATCACGGTCAATAGCATTCTTCCAGGTCCAACCAAATCTCGGGGCGTCGGTGATTTCGTCGAACAACTGGCCAAGACTTCCGGTATGTCGTTCGCCGAGTTTGAGCAGGAGTTCTTCGCGAAGATGCGCCCAACGTCGCTGATCAAACGCTTCGCCACGCCGGAAGAGGTCGCTTCGCTGGTGACCTACATCGCCAGCCCGCTCGCTTCCGCAACCACAGGTGCTGCTTTGCGTGTGGATGGCGGCACTGTTAAGAGCGCCTTCTGACGATAAGGCGCTCTCTCTTGCGCTACACGAGTTCGATAAGCCTCTCTTCCTTGAGGCAAAGGTATCTACACAAGTCACCGCCTGAAGCCCCTCTCCCTTGAGGGGAGAGGGGTTGGGGAGAGGGTGATGGTTCAAATTAACACTGTTTTCACCCTCTCCCCTCAAGGGAGAGGGTGCATTCGTGGCCATGCCTACACTTGTGTAGATACCCATGCCCTTGAGGGGAGCGGGTGATCGCATAGCTGTTGAGGCCCGAGAACATCGGGCTGGAACCAAATTAATCGAGAATGAGGAGCTCGGGAAAATCCTTCGAGCAAGCGAAGGTGACCAGCTCTACTATGAAATAGGTAATTCAAGACAAAGCCGGAGCAATTCCCCCTATTTGGCGGTCTACAGAATCGACGACTTGCGGCGTCGACTTGCCCCCATCGTTTAGGATTTATTCTTGGCTTGCGCGCTCTCGATGGCGCGCGAGAGCATGCCTGAGACAATGGC
>DATLHW010000185.1:0-6170 GCA_035539675.1 Burkholderiales bacterium
AGCCAAGCGCTCTCCGATTTACCCCGATCATAAGTAAACCAGGGCCCGCTTTAGCGGGCCTTTTATCAGGAGAAAAGAATGTTTCGCGTATACCTTCGCGACGAGGTCCAGCAGATCAGCGAAAAAACCACTACCGTCGACGCACGAGCCGCAGTGGAAGCCTTCGAAGCGCTCGTCAATCGAGTCGACTTAGACGGCAAAAAGGTTTTGGCGGCCATTACCAAGAATGGCTCGCCAGTGGCTCATCACAAATTTAATGCCAAACAAACCGATGAAACCTACTATTGGCGCGGCCGCATTGATCAACTGCCTATTTACGAGGAAGCCGGCCGGCCAACAGAACTGGACGGCGGCAAACGGCGCAACGTTTATCTGGACGATGATAGCTGGGACGCGGCTAAGAAACTCGGGAAGGGCAATGCCAGCGACGGCATTCGTAAAGCATTAGCGCTGTCGAAAAAACCGGAATAAAAGACAAGGGAGAAAACCAATCATGTTTCAAAACACCACTTCATGTTTCAAAATATTATGCGATTGGCTCCTAAGTCGTTGTTTCTTGGGGTGGCTGATGGGACTCGAACCCACGACAACCGGAATCACAATCCGGGACTCTACCAACTGAGCTACAGCCACCACTGTATGAGAACTACCGAGACATCCAATCAGATTTCCGCGTTCGCCATGGAGATACGCAAATCTGAGGAGCGCGGAATTATGGGGGAAAAAGGAGAACAAATCAATGTGACGATGAGATTTTCTCGTGCAGTTTTCTCAAGGTCGAAATGAGTTGATTAGCCCACTAACTGTAACCAGTGGCGTCCACAAAACATCCGTAAATCCATCTAAGATTGGCGCGCCCGACAGGACTCGAACCTGTTACCCTCGGCTTAGAAGGCCGATGCTCTATCCGGATGAGCTACGGGCGCTATGTCGGACATGGATTGAAGCAGGGCGAAATCATAGCGCAACGTCGCTTGCTTAGCCAGACGAACCAAACACGGATGCGCTCAAGTCGATGGGTTCACACACTCAGCCGCAGCTCGTTCGAACCACTAACCATCACTTTCGCGCTACTGATCTCGAACCCAGGTCTGAGTGCGCCCCAACAACGAAAAACCAATAAAGCCGCGCATTTGCAAAGTCTTGCCATCCTCCGCGACCTTCACTTTGCATTTGTAAATCTTGCCTTCCGCCGGATCCAGAATCTGTCCACCCGTGTATTCCTCCCCAGTCTTCCTTAGGCCAGACATGATGGTCATTCCAATCACCGGCTTGTCTTTACGTTCGCCTTCGCATTTTTCGCAAACTGGATTCTCGCTTTCAGCGGGCGGGGAGAAAACTTTCGTCACGACGCCCTGCAACTCGCCATTTGTTTCAGTGATCTGGACGATCGACTTCACCTTCCCGGATTTGTCATCGATGGTCTTCCAGGCGCCTACCGGGGATGATTCACTGGCAAATGCAAGGGCGCCTACCGATAATCCGGCTGCCGCCAACACGATTCGAAGGCCAAACTTCCCTGCGCTGCGCTTCATTGCTTTATCTCCTTTAAGAACCTCTGATTAAGTGTAGCGAACGGGCCGCGTTAGCGTTGAGGGGCGGATACGTAAAAGTCGTACGCATGGCGCCGGAAGCTCGAAATCGGACCGCTCGCCACACTTAATCGAAGGTTCCTCTATCCTTTATAAGGATTCAGGATGATATAGTGCGCTTCATCACAAACTAAATCACTGGGTTCGCCATGCATCGGGGGACGTATCCAAAGGCAGCCCGCTAACCACCACAGATGCGCGAGACGGTCTATCACCTTGCCACAACCCTGAACGCCATATTCGATGGCGTCATCGTCACTGATCGGGATGGTCTGGTCGCTCGTATAAACCCAGCAGCCGAGGCGTTGACCGGATGGCCTCTCCATGAAGCGCTTGGTAAGCGACTCAGTGAAATTTTAGATTTGCTGGATGAGAAAACCGGCGCTTCGGGGAAAGACCAGTTTATCGAAGCTTGCAATGCCGCGTCTCCGCTACGTTTCGCCTCACATATGCTATTGCGCGACCGACTCGGCGCAACCCAGCCAATCGGCGGCGCCGTGGCGCCTATACGACGCCCGGACGGCCAAGTTTTGGGCGTCGTTGTCATCTTCCGCGACTGCACCACTGAACGCCACGCGCAACAGGAAATCGAACATCGCGAACGACTCCTCCAAAACATTCTCGACACCCTGCCCATCAGCGTCATGCTCAAGGATGCCGAAGGACGTTATGTCTTCGTCAATGAGGACATGTGCAACCGGCTGAAGAAACCGCGCGAACAAATTCTCGGCAAAACCGTTCGCGACTTCTTCGGCAGCGATTTCTCCGCCAAGCGAATAAAGCAGGATACGACCGTGCTTCTGTCCGGCAAGGAAGTCGTGCATGAAGGCCACGGACCGAGTGATACGCTACCCGGCTACTGGCTAACCGGCGCCACTCGACTCATTGGCGCACACGCCGAGCCTCTGCTGTTGCGCTATGCCTTGGACATCACCGATCGCCGCCAAACCGAGGACGCATTGCGGGAAAGCAACACGCAACTGGAAATGTTCTTCGCCCAGTCGCTGGAAGGTTTTTTCTTCATGATGCTGCCAACGCCCATTGAATGGGGTGAGCAGGCTGACAAGGAAGAAACGCTCAATCACCTGCTCGTCAACTTGAAAGTGACGAAGGTCAACGATGCCGTGCTGACTCAATACGGCGCCACGCGCCACCAAATGCTGGGCATGTCCGTGGGAGAAATGTTCCAACACGCGCCGCAGTATGGCCGCGCGGTCATTCGGCAGGTTCTGGATTCCGGACGGCTTCGCGTAGAAGTCAGCGAACGTCGTATGGATGGATCGCCGCTATGGATCGAAGGCGACTTTATTGTTCTTCGCAATGAGCAAGGGGCGATCACCGGATTGTTCGGCGCTCAGCGAGACATCAACGAACGAAAAACAGCAGAACAGTTACTGCTCGCCAGCGCCGAACGTTTTCGCGCCACCTTCGAGCAAGCGGCCGTAGGCATTGGCCATCTTTCCCGAAGCGGACAGTGGCTGCGCGTCAATGAACGTCTTTGTCGAATCGTAGGTTCGGCAGCGGACGATTTGCGCGAACGCACGCTGCTTGACCTGATACATCCCACGGATCGGGATTCTGCTCAAGAAAAAATCAACGGCCTAATGCATCGGCATGTCGAGGCAGTCGCGCTGGAGACCCGTTTTCAGCGGCCAGCCGGCGGTATTGTATGGATAGCGCTGACGCTATCGGTTGTGCGCGAGATTGTCGGGGAAGATCTCCATGCCGTCGCCGTGGTGCAAGACATCACGGAGCGAAAGCGCTCGGAGGCCTTGCTGCGCGCCAGCGAAGAGCGATTCAGAAACGTGGTCGACGCCGCCGGAGAATATATTTGGGAAACCGATTCGGAATGGCGTTTCGTCTTCATTTCCAATCAAGTCTAACGAATGATGGGCTATACAGCCGCCGAACTGATTGGCCGTCGAACGCTTGAATTCCTGCCCGATGATGAATTGGAGCGCTTCAATCACTTCCTTTACAACCGGAAGGATCCGTTGGCGCCATTCAATTCCCTGGAATTGCGCGTGATTCATAAATCCGGCGACCTGTTCTGGCAGCAAATCAGCGGCGTGCCAGTGGTGGACGATCAAGAAAGAATCATCGGTTATCGCGGCGCCAGCATGGACATACACGCCCGCAAGATAGCCGAGCAAAAGATAGAACAACTGGCGACCCGTGACGCATTGACCGGCCTGCCCAATCGTTTGTTATTGAACGACCGCCTGGAGCACGCAATCGTCAGTTCTCAGCGCAAAGAGCAGATGCTGGCGCTAATGTTCATCGATCTCGATCGCTTCAAGACGATCAATGACTCACTGGGACACCACGTAGGCGATCTACTATTAAAAGCCGTCACCGCAAGGCTGAGCGTATGCGTACGCCGCGGCGACACGCTGGCGCGATTAGGCGGCGACGAGTTCATCGTGGCGCTTTATGATCTAAAAACGCCTGAAGACGCCGCAATCGTCGCCCGAAAAATGCTGGACGCGGTGAATCAACCCTGTGAGATCGAAGGCCGGATGCTCTCAACCGGTTGCTCCATTGGTATTAGCATCTATCCAAGCGATGGCGCCGATGTATCCACTCTAATGCGCCACGGCGATACGGCGATGTATCACGCCAAGGAAAAGGGGCGAAACAACTATCAATTCTTCTCCCCCGACATGAATATCCGCGCGGTCGAACGCCTGCATCTGGAGAACGAACTGCGGCTGGCGGTGCAACAGCAGCAATTCACGCTCTGTTATCAACCGCAAGTCAATCTCGCCACCAATGAAATCGTTGGCGCGGAAGCATTGGTGCGCTGGCGACATCCGAAAACAGGTCAACAAATACCGCCTTTGCGCTTCATTGGCGTCGCCGAGGAAACGGGGCTGATCGTGGCAATCGGAGAATGGGTGTTACGAACGGCCTGCGCACAAGCCAAGGCCTGGCAGGACGCCGGCCATCAAAGAATGCGTATCACGGTGAATGTCTCCGTCGGTCAGTTCCGCGGCAATTCCTCTCTCGCCGATATGGTTGAACGCGTGCTTCGCGAAGTGGGCTTGGACCCCAAGTGCCTCGAACTGGAAATGACGGAGAGTCTGCTGTTCCATAACATCGAGGAAAACATTCGCGTGTTGTCTCGGCTGGGAAAAATGGGCGTGCGCGTTTCAATTGATGATTTCGGCACCGGCTACTCGTCGCTTTCATACCTCAAGCAATTGCCCGTGGATACCATCAAAATCGATAGCTCTTTCGTGCGGGACATCGTAACTGATGAAAACGACGCCGCCATCATCGCCGCGATTATCGCCATGGCCAGACGGCTGAAGCTGCGTGTGATTGCGGAAGGGGTTGAAACAGTCGCCCAGCTTAACGAACTGCGTGAGTTGCAGTGTGACGAGTATCAGGGATTTCTTTATAGCAAACCGTTACCTGCGGAGGATTTTGCTCGCGAGTTCCTCAACGGAGCCAAAGCAACGGTTGTGGCCCCCTCAACCGTCTGATTGGCCGGTCGCCATCTCACGCTTTCCGCCTCAACAATTTAATCCCCCGCTCCAATCCATCCAGCGTCAAGGGAAACATTCGGTCACCCATCAGTTGGCGAGCGATTCTGAGAGAAGCCGTGTACTCCCAGTAGTCCTCGCGCACGGGATTTAACCAGATAGCATTCTTGTAGTGGTCTGTCAGACGCCTCAGCCACATGCTGCCGGGCTCCTCATTCATATGCTCGATCGAACCGCCGACTTCCGTGATTTCGTAGGGACTCATGGTCGCATCGCCGACGAAGATGAGCTTATAGTCGGGGCCATATTTATGAATGATGTCCCACGTCTGGAAACGCTCCGAACGCCGCCGATGATTATTCCGCCACACAGACTCGTAGACGAAATTGTGAAAGTAGAAATATTCGAGATGCTTGAATTCCGCGCGAGCGGCGGAGAATAGCTCTTCACATACTTTGATGTGATCATCCATGGAGCCGCCCACATCAAGGAAAAGCAGCACCTTGATCTTGTTATGCAACTCCGGGACCAACTTGAGATCCAGATAGCCCGCGTTGTTAGCCGTGGCGCGGATGGTGCCGGATAGGTCCAGTTCCTCCGGCGCGCCTTCCCGCGCAAAATGCCGGAGCTTGCGCAAAGCGACTTTTATATTGCGCACGCCGAGCTCGACCGTATCGTCGTAACCGCGAAACTCGCGTCGGTCCCACACCTTTACCGCGCGGCGGTTTCGCGATTCCTCCTGACCGATACGGACGCCTTCGGGATTAAAACCATAAGCGCCAAAAGGCGACGTTCCGCCCGTCCCAATCCACTTATTTCCACCCTCATGGCGCGCGTCCTGCTCCGCCAGCCGCTGCTTGAGCAACTCCAGCAATTTATCCAGGCCGCCAGCGGCTTCTATCTGGGATTTTTCCTCATCGGTAAGAAAGCGTTCGACCAACTTGCGCAGCCACTCTTCCGGAATCGTCGCCGTTAACGCTTCCGGCGCCGATGCAATCCCTTTGAAGTATTCAGCAAATGCGCGATCGTACTTATCAAAGTGCGTCTCGTCCTTAACCAACGTAAGCCGACCCAAATGATAGAAATCATC
>DATLHW010000186.1:0-6617 GCA_035539675.1 Burkholderiales bacterium
GTATTCAGCATGATGGAGTCCATGCTGCCGGAGTACGGCATGAGCGGTTTCGTGCGCGAGCGTACGGGCGCGTCGTTGCCCGGCATCGTTCCTTCCAACACCTATGAAACGAAAGACGACAAATACGTGGTCATCGGCGCCAATGGCGACAGTATTTTCAAACGCCTGATGAATGCTATTGGCCGTCCGGATCTCGCGGAGGATGCCAGCGTGGCCAACAATGCGGGCCGGGTAGCCAGAACCGAGGAGTTAGACAACGTCATCGGCGAATGGACCAAATCGCATGACTTGGCGCATGTCTTGGAGGTCCTACAAAAAGCGGAAGTGCCTAGCGGCAAGATCTACTCGATTGCAGACATCGTCGCCGATATGCATTACCAGGCGCGCGGCATGATCGAGAAGAATAAGTTGAGTGAGGACGAGGAACTATTGCTGCCGGGGATCGTACCCAAACTTTCGAAAACGCCGGGGAAGACGCGTTGGATTGGTCCGAAATTGGGGCAACATACGGCGCAGGTGTTAGCAGGGATTGGAATTGATGCTGAGCAGCAGGCGGGGCTTAAGCAGCGAGGGGTGATTTAAGAACGTGGCGGTGCTAGTGAATGGCTGATGGAAAAGCATGGCGCTTGACCACAGCCTTCCCGAAGGCGCCGCGTTCCGGTAATAACCTTCGCTCCGATCTGCTTGCTCTTGCGTCTTTCCAGACGTCTCGTCCACACGCACGACGATAAAAAACCCGATGGCGACAAAGCGATCAACCGTTCAGCATAATCTTCGCCATCCGGGATGACATTTCGCGAAACGCGGCTCTTCCATCTTGCCAAAACCCGCAATATCGAAGCAACTCTTCTTGCGCCCCAACGTAACAAGGCGCCAACCATCATCCACCGTGCCTTCAACCAAGTCGGTGTCGTCATCAATGGCGATAGCGGTTCCCCCGAAACAACTTGATCGGTCGGATCAACCAATCTTAGTCACCATTGCCGCTTCTGCTATCACAGAAGCGGCGCCATTCACCCAGCCTTCAAATTGGCCAAAGTCGAGTGCAAGTCATGTCGATATATTCAAATGAGGGAAGCTGGGGAATTACTCTGTTTTACATATGCACTATTTCACATATGCAAAGTCGAGAGGGACGAATTTTGTAACCACGCAAGTTGTGGAGTTGTGTGGCCCTGCGGCGTCACAATAACGTGTTGTTTCTTAATGTTCCGCGCATCGCCACTAATCAGGCGCGTTTTGTGCTTAAGAGTGGAGGCGTTTCAACTTATCCCATCTCCGCAAATCCGTAACGCGAATGATGGCGAACATACCGGAAGCGAACGCTGTTTCTTCAGAGCAATTGCCAAGTCTCTGCAAGCAGATGGTTGACGTCGTAAGGCGCCAACGAGAACAAATCTCAGAACAGTTACTAACCCGGCCGCCAAATAGTGCGCAGTTGCGTTTGCTAAGAGCATGAACGCCATTAGCTCAATCACGATTTGATGAAATCACATTGACGATTGCGACCAAGGGAAACGTGGCGCCAAACAACGCCCTATTTGACGTAGTTATTCATCAATAATGAAAGGAAAATAATGAGCGTTACCGAAAGCACAAACAATGACAATGATAGTGGAACTGAGTTTGAGTCGGACGACGAGCCCCTCACCATGCCTACTCGACAACGAAACCAGACCGTCTCTCCGCAAATCAGTCCAACCTCAGAAGGCGATGGGATAACCGATATCGATTCCAGTCCCCAGGTAGGCCCCGCCTTACAAAGCATTGATGCGATAACTGAGATCGAATCTGAACCGCAGTCAGGCATTTCTCAACAGCAGCCAGGCATCGTTATACCGAACATAGTTTTACCGAACATTGACGGCGTCACCACCATTGACTCTGCGCCGGTTTCGGTAGCCGATATGACGGCGCTCCTTCGAAACATTCCGCTTCCTCCAGACTTTCCACTTTGGGGAGATCCCGAAACAGACGAATTAGAGGACGACATTAATAGAGAAATTGGACAAGCTGGTCCGCTCAAGGACGCGGTCTCCCCCTTTCTCCCACCGGGAACGGACCCAGAAATCTTTGGCGAACTTGAAGCCCAAGCGATGAGCCAGGCAGAGACCTGTGTAGCAGAATTTACCAGGGAACAAACGCCCGAAAACGAGGAGCGACTTAAGAGCGCGAAATTCGAAGTTAAATCTTTAAAGGCGCTATCTCGTTTGTGCGAGCGACTTCCCAGCACAGAGTCTTACAAAGACGAAGAGGAACAGACCAAGGAATGGTTTGGCGGATTTTTAACAGTCTGTGTAAAAAATGAAGAATATAGAAAGGCAAATAACGTTCAATTTATAACGGCACATGGGAATTGCCGAGACCAAGTGAGTGACGCTATCAAAGCCTTGAAAACGGGATACATGGAATATCAGTTAAGCAATGGCGCTCTATTAACGTACGAAAAGATTCAGTTTTATGCCGAACGGGGACAACTTGAAACTTTACAAAGGGTATCTTCGCTAGAGATTCTTGCTTTGCGAGACTCTGGAGAAGAGCCATTGGCCGTAAAACAAACCTTAGAAGTGCAGGTAGGTGCACGGTTAAGAATGGAGACAACTCCCTCGAATATTGGCTATCCGCATCGCGCAATCGGCGAAATAAATGTGGGACGAGCAGTAGCGGTCGTCAAAGCGCTCGAAGAAGGAAAGAAAGATGAGGCGGCTCACGAACTACAGCCGTTAATCACTGCAGCAGAGGGTGCAGTCGAGAACCGGATTAGAAATATAACGAGACACAACGAAGAAACGGACGATCCTCAGGAGCACCTTCCTATGGAAGCACCCATACCAGAGACGCTTAAGCGGATTGATTCTTGGCGTTCCGGAAAAGAATCATTGCTGGATGACCAGCTTTTGGAGTTTGACCTACGGCGTACATTTCCTGAAGTATTTAAAAAAAGGCAGGAAGAAGTAGAAGAGGCTGTGGCGTCCGTTGATTCTGTGCCTCCGAATGATCCGGTTAAGCTTGCGAAATGGACGCAAGATGCAGACAAAGTAGCCAGGCTTAATTCCAATTGGGCACAGGACCTAACGTTTTCCCTGGCTCGACAATACAAGCAAGCGCGACTAGCTATTCTCGCGCAATGGCCATATATAGCGAAAACCGACGAGAATAAAAAAATTATCGAAGCGCAACGAGCCGACGCAGAGGCTCAAACGTTTTATGTCATGCGGCCACTAAGTAAGTTAATGGATCTATCCAAAGTGCATCCAGCAGTGATTGAAGACTTCGTTCTTATGGAGCTGCATATTGCCAAAAAGCATTTTCCTAATATGAAGGACGTTGTAGTAGAAAAAGAAAACGACAACGTCGATATTCCCAAAGTTTGGATGGCCAGCCAACAGTTGGGACTTTCTGTTCGTGATTTCGATGAGTCGACTTTATTGCCCAACCATCACGAACAGTTGGCGAATCGATTATCTAAGATTGTAAATAACTTGCCCCCTGAAAGGATGCATGAAAAAGAGCGCCTGGAGGAACGAATCCTCGAACAACAACAAATCGCCCAGGAGAAACGGCAAAAGCAGCAACATATTGTGGCAGCGCAAGGTACCGATAAGCATGGATTCAATCAGGAAGACCGGGACAAAATTGCTGCATCGCTTGGCGCAGGTAAGACATATACAACCGTAGAGGATGTGCCTGCATCAACGACAGTCTTCAATAAAGGACGCGGCGGCGATTTTGTTTGTTCGACGCACGATGACTGCGCTCTATTTAAACGTCCCAAGGGCGGGATGCAAGGTGACGATGCGCCGCTCTATCGCATGGCCGCAGATCTGGTAAAGGGCAGAACCTTTGAGCCCGGCAAACATTACGCATTTGCGCCGGGACAGGAACCGGACTCGCCAACAGCATCGCACGAAAGAGGCAAATCGAATGACTCGTCATCTGGTTCCACGTCCAAACCCTCATCACCTCGACGCCGTTGAAAGCGATAATGCAAGGTGTTGAACCTGGAGACCGAAGTTGAACGCATACTTATATGAATCCTACGAAATCCTCGAACAACGCTAGGCGCAATAATGGGCTCTACTTTCCCTTCAAGGAGGGCGCGCACACACATTTAAAAATACCCGCCCTGCTGTAGGAGAGAGCTTGTTCGCGATTGCATCCAGGATCCCGCTGATAATCGCGAGCAAGCTCGCTCCTACAAGGGTGTATGCATACACTATCCCTTCAAGGAATGATGTCGCAAAAGGTCCTGTCCTGCGAGTAACGTGAGTTCTGGATAACAAGAGCTATATACGGGCTTCCGCTTTAGAAAAAGCGGCTATCAGCAGGTTTTGCGCATACGTGAATTTTAAGAAAATGGTTACTTTGTCATTCTGAGCGCAAGCGAAGAATCTGCTTTTTGAATGTTGAATAACAATAGATTCTTCGCTTGCGCTCAGAATGACAAAATAATTGTTCCAGCTTCGAATAACGTATACGACGCCTTAGCCAAGATAGTCGAAAGCGACGTTGCGTAATTTCCATAGAAATCGTAGAGCCAGATTATGGCGCCGTCGGTTTTGAGCCAACCTCCAGGGTCTGCCCTATTCCACAAGCCGCCCCCGGATTCTCCAGCACACATTTAACCTGCCCCCAGATCTCGGCGAAATTACTCTTCATCGGCCGTAGATCCTCACAGTGGGCGTAATCCTCCCGGCCAAACAATAATGGCGTCGCGCAGGCGATGACATCTTGGTCTTTCAACAGCGTTGGCCTCAGCGGCGACACCGGCTTCGCCTTCGATTCCAACTTGAAATTGGTGCGAATTTTAAGCAAGCGGTCCATCAAGAATCTGCTATCGATGAAGCGCTCTTGCGGGGCGCCGCTTACGACATCTCCCACTTTACTAAACTGAAGATGGACGAATAGTTTCTTACGCTTGAACTCTTCATTCAGGCTATCCCACCAACCACTTGGCTTGTCACAATATTTCACATCCACGTCGGGCAACAAGCCGCGACAAGATTCCGCCGCATCGCCCCGCCCCGCACCAAAGGGAAAGACATTCCCCGTTTCAAACTGGGTCAATAGCGATTGCCGGTTGGCCTGTAACAGCGAGTCAGTCGCATCGATAAAATTCAGATCGATCCAGAAATCGAAAGCGCCCCTCGCATCAGATAAACGGGAATCGGCGCCGCTTGAACTAATAAACGAATCCACCAGAATCACTACGATCTTGCGATAGGGCAAACGTGGCGTTTCGCTGTTTTTATCGAGCGCATCCCACAACACACGCTTGATACTGGTGAGTCCCAGGTTATCGGCGTTACCGCCATCGAACACATGTAAGTAGCGAGGGTCCGCGCGTTCCGTGCAGGACTGAGTTTTATATTCGTCTTTCTTCCAACAAAAATCACACAGCGTCATGAAGTTGAATGCGCCGGGGAAAGTAGCGGAAGCCATTACGCCGCGAGCCACGGAGTACGAAGAAACGTCAGAGCAAATGCGGCCAAAATCCTCCGACGTGAAAGTGAACACCTGGCCGAAGGAATTGTTGCTCCCACCGAAGCTGCTGCTGCCAATCGTTGAGTTGAGAATCAGATTAGGGCGAAGCGGATTGAGCTGGCCCAAAGAGAGATCCATGCCGATAACCGACTTGTTGAACAAATTGTCGGCCATTGTCTGCGCCATGATGTCGGTGCGATCGTAAGGAGAAAGCCAATATTTGAATATGTTGCTAGGCCAAAACCAGTTGCCAACCCAACGATTGAGGTAGTTCTTCGTCATCAAGTCCCGTACGGTGTTCTCGTCCCACGAATGGCCGGATTGCCCCGCACACTCATGGCCGGGGTCATGGGAGGCTGCGTAGTAAGCGGCCGCCATCGATCCACCGGATACGGAAGAAATCGCGTCCACTTCATGCAGTACATCGCTTACTTGATCGCCGATGGTCAATTTCAGCTTTTCCATTTCCATCATGGAAAGCGCCGAAAAATAGGCAGCGCGCGAGCCCCCACCGGAAAGCGCCAGAAGCACCAATACATCGCGTTGAAGTTTTGGATCGGACGTTGGCGTACCCGCTTGGTCGCACTTTAGGGATTGGCGCTGTTTACGAAGATGAAAACTGGTTTGCGAAGGAGCGGAAGGTTTTGACTGATCGATAACCTCCACCTTTTGTGGATCGACCTTGTTGGTGTACGCGCCGTAAGGTAAAAAACCGCATGCCGTCAGTTCAAGTAGAGCAAACAGCCCAACGACTCGACACACCAATTTTTTCATTATTCCCTCCGTGGCAAGAATGGCTTTGATGCGGGCGCAGTACAATAGACTTCCTTCAAAACCGTAGCGAGCGGCCCGAGATCAAGCCGAGAAGCGCAGGCTCGATATCGGGCTGCGCAGTAGGTTTCGAAAGAAGTCTGATGTAAAGCGTTCGCATTTTCCGCTGACCTCTCAGCGCTTGGCAAGAACACGGCGAATTAATTGATTGAGGTCGATCGCATTTAAGGGACTTTTCGTGCAAAACCAAATCCACATTCAAGAAGTCGGTGTTCGCGATGGGTTCCAAAGCGAACCGATATTCATTCCAACTGACGTGAAAGTCGCCCTGATTGACGAATTGTCCGAAGCGGGTCTTTCCA
>DATLHW010000187.1:0-9893 GCA_035539675.1 Burkholderiales bacterium
GGTACAGACGGTGGGCATCATGCCTATGCACGCCAGAGTCCAGGTGAAATTGATCGCAGGATAATTCCTTGGCTTTTTCCAAGAGCCAATCAAGAATCTTGCCGCCATAGCCAAGCTTTCGAGTGGCGCTCAGTGTGGTGAGGTCATCCACATAGAATGTTCGGCCCCATGCCAAAAATTCGGCAACGCGATACCCGGCTGCCGCGACTACCTGATTTTGCGAGATCCCATATACGAGGACGTAACCGTGGTTCTGCATTTGGCGCTGAACCTGCATTACAAAGCCATCCCTCGAAAGATGCGGTCTCAGTTCATGCAGTACAGGGTAGCAAGATTCGATTTCTGCCTCGGTAATGGCTACGCGAATATCCACAAATCCCCCGACAATATTAATGCGGTCTAGTGAATACAATCAGTGGACAGCAAAAGACGTCGCTTTTTGACAGTCGACTGAACCAAACTGTTCTACCCATCTTAAACAAAAACGTAACAACGAAATTGATGAACTTTTTCGTTTGGCGCATCCAGAGGGCACAAGAAGCGTCATAGCCTTACATAACATCAAATCTGGCTGCCGCATGGGCGTAATCTCGAAGTTCGGGGCTTATTATCTCGTTGAGTCGGATATATTGATCTATTAGCTGCTGCGTCTCAGGATGATGAAGATGGCCCAGACCATGAAGAGCAGCCGCCTGACAATCCGACGAAGGTAACGCCAGTATTTTCTCAAGAGTTTCAAACATTACATCTTGCATCTGTTCGTCCTCGCCTCCGTTTAAGCGTGAGCGATTGCCACAGCACCAGTCGTAAGCCAGCGAGTCCCACCACATATGAGGCGCAGTCCCGAGAGATGTTGTAGCAAATAACTTTTCGAACAGATAGAACATCGAGCGGATGCAATTCGCACGCATCACGAAAGGCACGTGTCGATGCCAAATGATATCGGCTACCGAACATTCAATATTAGAACTCTGTATCGCCCAAAACCCTTGATCGAGTTGCTCCACAGAAAAATTCGACAATAGAAATTCCGGATTGGTAAACAAGCGCACGTAATCGCAAGAAACTCTAATTGGCTCAAATGTAACCTCGGCTTTCCAATACCAAGGTTCCGGCTCCTTCTTTCCATTTTTCGGCACAGGAATGACTTCGTGGTTGAACAAGAAGGCCACAAACTCCTCAAAAGAAGCGTCCGTAATGTTGTACTGGATATAGCCGTCCATGAAAACCTAACTTAAAGCGAACCAGCGCCGTAGGACTTCGCCCCGCGGTGTTTGATTGGCATTAGGCAGACCACCAAAATCGCCACCAAATTTTTCTTCTGAGGTTGAGATGATTGAGCAGGCTTAAAAAACACGTAGTCAGCCTCATATGGTTAACGACTTAAAAACTGAGAAACATTAAAAACCAAAGAAAAGAGTCCGCAGGCAAAAGATAATAAAGCCGCGAATAAAAGAAACGCCACCAAAAATCCAGGGCCGCCCCCGCCCGTCGCGATTAGCATGAGTACCTCGACAGACATGGCCGATTTGCGGTCGGCCATAAATAACCGACGATACTCGGGAAAAAGCGAAAGCGCCGCCACTGTTAGAGCAATGCCTAACGTAAAACTCAACAGCGGACCTTCCAATATGGACCAAACAAAAGAGGACATATAAAGCCCCAACGCATGTCAATCAGAACGGTAGGGCTGAAGGCGCTTCGCTTTTCCACCCTACATCTCTACAAGTTCGAAATTTAGACGAGACGTATAGCAAATCAAGAGGCGCCGTTTCCTTCGCTGAAGGGTTGAGCGTCTCAGAACAACGCGTGCGCCGAAAACTCCATTGCCCTTTCTGCCTACCGATACTGAGCCGCAGTGATGAATTGACCGAATGACTCGCACCAAATGACCACCGTATTGTAACGGGCTGGATCGATTGACGCTGGCACAGGGACGAGGAAATTCTTGAACGTCGTCACATCCCCTACTCGCACCATGCTCGACTTCAACCGATTGAAGTCGGCTTCGGTTTCGACGAACTCCGGCGACAAGTACAGCTTGTAATCCGGTCCCGGCGCCAACTCGCCGGCCAGCCCAATGCTCTTGGCGCTGACCGAGACCACGCCCTCCCCCCAATGGAAGGGATCGCTATCTTTTAAATCGCGACGGAAGCGTCCCTTGTAGCTGGCTGCGTCGGCCTGAGCCGCGACCTCCGATGTTGTTGGGGCAGCTGGCGCAATGAGAATGGGCAAGGCATAGACGCCAAGCGCGAAGCCAATGGCTAAGGTCAACGCATGTGACACGACGAGTAGGAGCTTCTTCATCCATAGATTCCTTGTGGCGGCTACTTGGTCAACGTCGCAGCCATCCTAGGCCGTGCGCGTGTAGGCTTTGCACGTACAGCCGATCATGGGTCTCGGTGATCGCCGTGGTTTCGGGGTACGCGCCCGATGGGTCTTGCAGGTCAGCAACGATTCTACCGTCTTCAGTAAATGCAATCACATGACCGTAAGGCTTGGGCACCGGCCAAAGGGCTCGCGGTAGTCGGTAGGTCATCTTGCGCAGAAAGGGCTTGTCGGCCATGCCATCCACCACCGCGCTGCGCGGTTTGGTGAAGCCGAGCCAGATGCGGCCGTCCAAGCCACGCATTAGGTTGTCGGGGTAACCGGGCAGGTTATCGAACAGTACGTGCGCCAACGGCGACTTGCCGCCCACGTCAAGATCGTTGGCGGCCACGGCGATTTTCCACACACGATACCGTCCCGTCTCGGCAATGAATAACGTCTGGTTGTCGAGGGAGAGCGCCACGCCATTGGCAAAGCTCAAACCCCGGGCAACGATACGAGTAGCCTTGGTTGCCGGGTTGTACTCCAGAATCCGCCCAGTCGACGACTGCTCGAGGATGTCGAGAATGCTGGCCCCGAAAGTGCCGCCCCATGACACGGGGGCAAAGCGTGTCGAGGCGTCGCTGAAGTAGATCTTGCCATTACCGGCCACGACCACGGCGTTGGCATAGCGAATGGGCTCCTTGAGGAACTTGTCGACGAGCACGGTTATCTTGCGATTCGGATCGATCGAAAGCAGCCCCTTGATCGCATCGGCCGCGATGAGGTTGCCCGCCGTGTCGAAGTCGAAGCCCAAAACCCGCCCGCCAGTGTTGGCGAAAATCTCCTGGGCGGCGCCATCCGGGTTCATACGAAGGATGTTTCCGCTAACGACGGCCACATAAAGCTTTCCATCGCGCCCCATTGCGATATGTTCCGGACCCTCCTCTGCCCCAAGCGGGATGAGCTGAAGTCCGGCGAGGCGACTGTTCGATGCGTGCACGCCCGCATATCCCGGCGCAGGCGGCGCCTGCCAGGTCATCGGTTGCACGGGCACAGGCCAAAGACTGAGATATAAACCCAAAGCGAGCACGATTAAAGCGAAGATCCATCCGGTACGTTTCATGGTGTTATCTAGTGCGATCTTAAGAAGGAAGTTGTAGAAAAAGCTGTGTTCAAGTAGCACAAAGCTCGTCACGGGTTGATGCTTAGGCGTAGCGATTTTTATTTTTCCACTGACTCAACCGTTTGACATGGGCGCATTGGAGGCCGCCGGCCGATAGGTCCGCTGGATGAAAAGGGTTTAAACGTGATATTGCACCGAATTTAACCTAACGTGGATTGACGGCGGCTCCGATTATGAAACGCTTCGCTATACCCGAACACGTCTTGTTTCGCCGCTGACCACGTCTCGTAATCTTCATGGAAGACACGCTCGTTCTTTAAACTGTTGAAGAAGCTTTCAAGCGGGGCGTGGTCCCAGGACTCGTAGGACGATGACATGAGCTCCTCCTTCTATTTGACTGTTTGCCCAACACCTACAGCTTGGCGCATCGACGCCGTTAGGAAGGAGGAGCCCTACGCGAGCTTGGCTGTTAGCAATTCATCGAAGGCATTGCTCCTCGTTTTTTTGCAACATGATAGCTAACCAACGCTAGTCCCAAAAAGACTAGCGCCAGACCGCCAGGCTCTGGCACAGAAGAAACGAGCCTATACTCCAAACCATCTCCGTCAAATTGAAAAGCAATACGGCTTAGTTGATTGGTAGAGTAGTCGACGATGTTGCCATGCACGTCAACGTCAAGCCCCAACAAACCCATTTCCGCCCCAAGCAGCGTCGCCAAATCAGTATTCGTCGTGCCCGAAAGCGCAGTAAACGAGCTAAAAGTACTACCAAGGTTGATGGAAAACACGCCGTCTTCTGTTAACCACGCCAACCCTGAATTGGGGTCTGGCAATATTTGTAATTGACCTGTTAACCAGTTTTCTGAAAACTCCTTGAAGCTTTCCTCGGTCGTGCCAGTCCTCACCGACACGCCCCGGGCAGTATCAGCAACCAGAAAATTCTGAGAAGCAGAAACAATTGCAGTCTGGTTGTTAGCCACCAATGTCGCGTTTATTTGTGACGCCAAGTTTGTAGCAAGATTATTGGCGCTTATCGGGCTAGGCGGCGGCGCGAATATGTCGGTATGTGGGTTTGACACCGAAGCAGTCCCTCTCAACGTCGAACCGCCAATAGAGACATCCCAGTTTAGCGTTACGGTTTTTCCAGGCCCCAAATCTTTTAGAACTTCCCAGCCAAATGTCGTCGCCAACAAATCTGTTGATAATAAGAACAACGAAATAGTCGAGAGTACTGCGAATATGCGGTTCATGTTTTTCCTTTACTTCCGTTGGATTGATGAACCTAAGCCTGGGTACTAAGCCTAGGGAATCGCTGAACAACTCCTTTCGATAACAATGAAAATGAACTCTTTGAGCGAATGAGCTCTGCCTTCAAACGCAACTAGCTTCCCAAGAATTTCTTTTACTACTCCAGCGAGTGGTCATGGCGAAAATTAGACCATTTTCATTACGAAGTAGTTGAAGGACTCTATCGAGCTGATGCTCTGCCAACTCTTGCTTCGTGTAAGTTAGCAACCAATCCAGGTCGATGCGCCTCATGACAACCCAACGAGGCCGTAGAAAAAGTACAGCCCGCATCTTGCCTTGCGTAATTGCAGGCGACAAGATCAGGCCACCCGGCAGATCGCCCTGACCGCGGGATTAGGCGTCATTGTCGCCACCACTGCTCGCGCGCACCCAATCCAACCATTGATTCACCCGATCGTTCTCCGTGCGATCAACCAGGTGACTGAACTGCCTTAGAATGGGATACAAGCCCTCGGCGCTTTCATCCACCATGAGTCTGCGGATAGTCCACCAACGATCGAAGACCTCGGCATTGAAGCGCGACGAATCGAATATCGCCTCGAAAGAGGCATCCGAGGAAAATGGCGTGTATTCCTTAAGTTGAGCCAGGAAAAGAATCTTCATCACGTGCTCGTGATCCTCGGGTAGCCAAAACGATCTTCCCCCTTCTTGGTGTGAGAGCATGACGGGATCAAGTAAGAGAGCGTCCAATTGATGGTCCTTCAGGGATTGAAGACGCTCTCCGAGTTCAGGCCGCGGCTCAATCAAGTAAAAGGCTGTGTATCGCATTTGAGATGTAAGGCAAAGCCCTAACGTGGAAAAGCAAAAAAGCGCGCCTCGGACGCATAATGTCCCGATTATTCACGCTACTTCATCGGTGGCGGGTCGGCGCCATATCGACGATTGAACTACTTATCCCTGCTTAGAGACCATCCACGCGCTTTCATGCATAAGTCAAAGAAACGATCTCGATTGCCTTGATTTGCATCAACGATCGTCGTGGGAGGGGGCATGTATATGTCTATAGACTTTTCGCAATTCGCTTTTTTGTCGCGTGGATCGCACGACATTTTCAGCGGCGGCGCGTATGCGATTTCTGTTTGCGTTTTTAGCTCATAGGGGAAGGCTTGTACGGCGCGTTCGAAGCAGGCGTATTCTTCTTTATTTAACTCGTTTTTTCCCTTAGAAGGATGGCGCCAAGAGTAACTAGCGCAACCAGACAAGTACACGCCAATCACCACCAAATAGATAGTACGCAGCAATTTTCACCTCCTCTTATGGTGTTTTTCTTTAATTAAGGACGCTTTAAGAATAGCTGGAGGGATGCATGCTGCAAGGCCTGTTCAGCGCCATTTGACATGTGCGATCCACAGAAGCCGCGTTTCGGAGTCAGGCCGCCTGATGGGAGGGTTAGGCGCGCGCCTTGATGCTTGTGGGCAGCACGGTGAAGTCGCTTGTCTTCTCCAAAGAGTTCATAGCGGACAAAAGCGCCGGCGGCGGCGCAATGAGCTTGCGCTCGACCAGATCCAACCACCCTCCCGCGCTTGTGACTCGTGCGCTGAGCTTCCCATCCGGCCGGAAGATTTCGTGCCGAAGTAAGAAGCGGCTTCCATCCAATGAATGGCCCGCAATTGCGTAAGTTATCGTGATCTGCTGCTGCAGCCCGACCTCTTTGAAGTACTCGACTTCATCCTTCTTCACGACAGGGCCAATTCTGAGCCGCAGGAATTCCTCAACGGGGAATCCGTTCTCCATCAAGAACATCTGGCGTACGTCAGCAGCCTTGTCGAGATAGGCCGTGTTCTTCATGTGCGAGTTAAAGTCCATATCGGCCCAACCTGCATACAGCGTCTTCGTGTACATGTGATTTCTCCAGCGCGGGGAAGAAGTATTTAGCATGACTAACGAAAAAGATGAGAGCTCCCCCTCCCGTCATCGGAAGAAGACATGCTGGTTCAATACGCACCGCATTCGCAAAAAAGACGATAGCGTACTGGTGCACTCGACCCTCAAGTTACCTAGTAGGGCGCATGCGGTACTACTGCGGCGTGACAATCTCGTCATAGCCTCTACCAACAAACTGCACAAGGCAGAATCCGTGTCCAAACGGATCCACCATCGGCGCCAACTTTCCCCAGTTGCTCGTTTGAACTGCCTGTTCAAGCGTGGCGCCAGCGCTCACCGCAAGTTGGACAGCCACATCAATGTCTTTGACTACAACGTCTAGATGCACCGGAGTCCAATGCCTTCCGTAGTCTCGCACTTGATGTGATTCGCGCGACGCTTGGCTTCCGGCCTCTTTGACCAAAAGATAGATCGGCGCCGCCCCCCCAAGAAGCTCTACAAAGTCCGCACCAAATCGGCGACCTACCTTCAGTTCGAACGCGTTTGTGTAGAACTGGATTGCGTTATCAAGATTATCGACATCGATATTCACGAGCAGGTTCATGAGGGAAATTTCCGTCGCCGCATAACGTAATCGTAGAAAAAGGATTGTTTTTAGGTTCTCGTTTTAGCGCACTTATCGCCGCGAGTAAGAAGAATTAATAGCTGACCCTTGGCGCACTAACCAACAAGCAATTGCGCCATACACGAGCTGCCTCTGTGGCTACGGCGCAGAAGCAGAGCCATCGGCTGGAACGCCGGGTTGGGCGGCATCGGCGCCACATCTCCAGGATGGATAAGCAAGGACCACCTTCTCCGGGTCACTACCCGAGAAGCAATCGTCAACCTCCTCTTCCGAAAGATCAGGTGGAATGTCGATGGCGTATAGATCGAACGCTTCGAGGTGTGAAACCCTGCAGTGTCGCAATTTGAGTCGCCGCATCTCGTTCTCGACGCTTGCTTTCTCGAGGACCATAACCCATAACGTCGATCTCATCGACCTTTCGAGGTGTCGCCAAGAGAAAACCTGATCGTTGTCTTCTTCCACCACCTCTATAACATCATCGACGGACAGATCTTTTATAAAGTGAGGCGAAGCCAAGACCTTATATCCACGATCCAGACGTTCGCAAGGTATGCATTCGGCCCCGACTGGCGGCCATCCATCCTCGACATCAAGGCGAAAAGTTAGGTTCCACATCTGTCCAGGGTCCTCTGCTATGTCGCACAATGGAGCGGAGTGATCAGAACTCGCCGGGTTAGGCCGATGGCTCATATATCAACTCGTGGGCATTCAAACTCCACTGCACCATCACACGGAACATTGCCAAGCTCGATATAAAAGCCGAAAACTTCAATTAGACCTTAGAGCCTGTTCGAGATCTTTTCGGGCTTGCTTCTTTTTCTTCCTCTGGCCAATCTGAACTGAGTGAATGAGTCAGACGAGGAACGCCAGCCCTCCTGCTGTTAGTAAGTAGGGATTCATGGCTTGCGAGCGAGAGGCTTGGGAAGAAAAATAAGCGTCAAGATCATGAATGTCTTATCAACGTTGAGTAAAGCCCATTAGTAGCTGAGGTGGTCCCGGATCATACATATTCAAGTATAGAAACACGTCCTTCGAACTGCCGTCGACTCTGACTCGGTACACATCCAAGAGCCCTCTACCCATATCAGAGTTAGTTGTTGCGAATTCACAGCACGAAGTCCTGCGCTCGTATTCCACAGGTTCTCCGCTAGGACCTCGCAGCGAATTCAAGTAGCGGATATGAATTTTTGCTGAGGAACGAGGGCCAGTTTTGATTGGCTTTTCTCTTGTGTATCCGTACTGCGAGTCAGTGGAACTCACCATGATCTCTTGAATAAATGGCTCCGCGGAATCCGACCTCCCATTAGGCAAACCCTTACCATCCCGCTTTACGACGCTTAGGACTTGGGGTGGCTCGCCGGTCAGCGCCGAGGAAATTGGCGGTGATTGACAAGCGGCTAACGTCAAGGTTGCGGTGATTGCAGTTACTAGGATTTGATGGGCGTAGTGCATGAGTATCCTTATTGAAGTCCAACGAGGTTGCGCCAAGATTTAAAATGCATGAGCATAATTTTTATACTTGCGAAGACGATAGGCTCCGTTGCGCAGAACTCGTAGCGAGCAATAACTAGCGCGGTCTTAAAAGCATGGTGTCACAGCGAAAGTTAGTTGTGAATAACCTAAAAGGACTAAGGAACTTCTGATTAAGCTACTGCGCGAACCGAAGATGAACCCCCGGTACCCAACGTACTACCCGTCCCCTTGCAGGGCGCGTTTACACTTGCACGCGCAAACCGTTCCGCAGGCGGGGAGCATGCTCCCTGAAACCCCTGACACACCCTTTCCAGCGGAACTTCCCAGTCGGGGAAAACAAGTACTGCGTGATGACACTTGAAAGCGCGAGCAAAAATCTTAGCTCGTTCGCCCCCTAGATTGACCTGATCGTTCTCAATCGTGGAAATAGCGGCTTGAGGAAGCCTGCCCCACCCGTTAGGCGTTACGGAGATGTGCGGTACACAAACGCACATTGACTTGAGGAAAACGCTCTGGCGTTCGCGTCTTTGGAATCGGTGTGGCCATAAATCATATAAGTCGCGCTTGGAAGGCGCGCAAGAGTAGCCAGTGCATCCGCGGTGGGCTCCTCTAACAACATTGATGGAACAATCAGGTACTTCTCCCCAATGTCTGATTGCAGTACGTAGCCATCTCCCGTTGAGTTTTCATCGACGATCTTTCCTCTTGCAGAAAGGGGGCTTGTGGGTTGGCCCCTAGGCGCCGCCACTTCATCACTTGCTGGAGGAACTATCCATACGAGAGGTGGCGACTTCGGTAACGCAACGTTACGCAGGCTTGTGGCGCCTGGTTGCACCGCATGCAAGACAGCAAGACGATCTAGATAGGCGCGCTTCAGACATTCAGCGTCTCTACACTGATCACGTACTTTGCGGAGCCAAGCTTTTTGATCGTTGACCAAGCAAGTATCTGCATGCTGAAGATAGATTTTCGCTCCAGCAAAGTACCGACCCAAATATTCGTCAAGCTCCGACACTTCCGTAGAACCGCAAATAGACTTTTCAATGACGCTGCGAGCTTTCTCGCAAGGGAACGAAGCTGCGTTCGAGAACGGCGCAAACATTGAGCCAATAAAGGCAATGGCCCAACAAGTGATTAGAGATTTGTTGCGTTGATTGACCATTGGAGTTTGGGTGAAGGGTGGCGATGCAGTCGTTTGTGAATTCGTGATGCTTAACGAGGTTGTAGAAAA
>DATLHW010000188.1:0-9348 GCA_035539675.1 Burkholderiales bacterium
GCCTTTCTCTTTGATCTTCTCCGCGAAGGCGCGATCGCGTCCGAGCCGAAGCCCATTGGTGATGATGACCACGCGACCGATTTCATCGCGAGTGGCGATATCGATGAGCTCAAGAATTCGAGGGTGACTCGTGGGCTCTCCTCCGGAAAGCGCCACCGATTCGCATTGCCCCTCATTGCGGACCAGGGTATCGATGATCTTGGCGAACGCCTCATCGGTCATATGATTCGCATACTGATTGTTGACGATGCAAATCGGGCATGCAAGGTTGCAGTGGTCGGTGATTTCGATAATGGGAAGACACGTATGCTGCTCATGATCGCCGCAGGTTCCACAGTCGGTTGGGCAGCCATGCTCCACCTCGGCGGCGAACTTTAGCGGCTCCGTGCCAGCTCGCGCGTAGGAGTAGGCGTCGACGTAGTATTGCGCGTTTTCGGATACCAGCGCCTCCGACGGGCCGCATTTCTCACAATCCTTGAGAAAGAAAACTTTTTCAGACCGAATGACGACCTTAGCCGAGACAAGCGATAAACATCCTGGGCATGTCGAGGTGGTGTGCTTCAACAAACGATTGCCGCTGATGTCCTCCTCACTTTCAGTACGAGCGAGAAACGCTTTTACATAGGCGTCGGCATCGGTGGCGATAAGGGATTCGGAAGGGCCGCACTGGTTGCAATGCTTCAAGTGAAAAACTTGGTTGTCGCGGAGAACCACGCGCGCCTCGATGGCGTTCGAGCAGGTGGGGCAGCTCGACATTTCGTGCATAAAGAACGTATGGGTCCGGTCTTTGCGAACCGGCGTTGGATTACAGCTAGAACATTCCATCTACACCTCCGGGTAACGTTGGTAGGACTTACGCAAAAGCATCCCAGCAAGGCGCGCCGACGCAGACAGTGCGCACTTGACGCACCGCCGCTGGGATGCTTTTGCGTAAGTCCTAGTTGGCTACAATCCGACGATCTTTATCGTCCCACTTCCAAATATGCATAGCGGCTGGGTATAGTACGCGACTCAGGTCAGGTACGCAGCATCGCAGATACAAATCTCTTATCCGAGCGACACTAGAAAAATGCGTTACATTCTTCTCGATAGAATCACCGCGCTCAAGCCGCCTGAACTGGCCACCGGCGTAAAGTGCGTCTCGCTCGCCGACGACATATTCGTCGATCATTTCCCCGGCCATCCGATCATGCCAGGCGCGTTGATGCTCGAAGCCTTGGCGCAACTCGGCGGCGTTCTCGTCGAAGCGTCCATGCGCGAACGCGGGCGCCATGATTTACATGCGCTGCTCGTGACAGTCGAAAAAGCGAAGTTCCGACACAGGGTGCGACCTGGAGACCGGATCGATCTCGAAGCGCATGGCATTTCAGTTCACGAAGACGGCGGGCAAGTTCGCGGTTTGGCTCGCGTGGACGGCCAGTTGGTCACGGAAGCGGAGCTTACGTTCGCCTTCGCACAGGTAACCAACCCCAAGCTGCTGGCGCGACGGCGAGAGGTTCTGAACGTATGGTTGACGGGATCTGCTGAAGATCCATGAAATTACGTCGCGTCTATGTGCGTGGCGTCGGCGCGATCACGCCGCTGGGGTCGACCTGGCCTCTGGCTGTTTCAGCGCTGGCTCAAGGCAAGAGTGCGATTGGGCCGGTTACGCGCTTCGACGTTCGGAATTTTCCTAGCACCGCCGCCGCTGTCATTCCTCAAGAATTCCCGCAAGCGGCCGATCGTCGCCTCGCTCTCGCTCAAGTGGCGGCGCATGAGGCGTGGCGTTCGGCTGGCGTATCGGCCGCGCCAGAAAGAATCGGAATCTTTTTGGGCGCCGAATCTGGACGCGCCTCGTTGCAAACTGTATTTGCATTGGCTCAAGCAGCAGGTGGGGGAAATACGTTTGACCATCGCCAGTTCGGCGTCAATGCTCGTCCGTTAGCCGCACGGATTGATGCGTCGATCGCTTCTCCGGCGGCGGTCACCTCTGTGTTGGCGCGCGAGTTCAACGTGGGCGGACCGGCGGAAACCATTTCTCTTGCCTGTTCTTCCGGCGCAGCCGCCATCGCCGAAGCCGCCCGCGCGATTCGTCTCGGATTGTGCGACGTGGCGATATGCGGTGGCGTCGGCGCCGATGTCGATCCGCTCATGCTAGCCGGTTTCGGTCGTGTGGGCGCCCTGAGCGCGCGCGGGGTGTCCTGCCCCTTCGATGTATATCGGGATGGATTTGTCGTCGGAGAAGGCGCGGCAATCGCCATACTATCCAGCGAACAAGGCTCGGCGACAGTGGAAGTCGCCGGCGAAGGCCGGACGCTTGACGGCCATCATCTGACCGCGCCCGATCCCGAGGGAAAAGGCGCCATTCGATCCATGCGGGCGGCGTTGCAGGCGGCGAATATTCAAGCGGTGGATTACATTCAAGCGCATGGCACCTCGACACCGTTAAACGATGCGGTGGAGGCGGCCGCTATCAGGACAGTGCTAGGTAAACATCTGCACCGCGCGCATGTCAGCTCGGTCAAAGGCGCGTTAGGACACTGGATCGCGGGCGCCGGGGCGCTTGGTTTTCTTTGCACAGTGGAGGCGGTTGCGACCGGCCTGTTACTGCCGACGGCGAACCTGACGAGACCCGATCCGAGTTGCGAACTGCCGCACGTGATGGGGGAAGTCGTGCGCAAGAATGTCGAAGCGGCTTTGGTTAATTCGTTTGCGTTCGGCGGAGCAAATTGCAGTCTTGTCGTGAAGCGATGTCATTAAATTAAAGAACAGGTTGCTTTGCGTTGAAAGCGAGTCTCGTTCCCGCTTGCGAATGTATAGAAATTCGTAGAGCCGCCGACCTGAAGCGGGGCGAAATAAGGAATGTGTTTTGGCCAGAAACCGTGCGGCGCGCTAAGATAATATCGGTAGAAATAAGGGATTCCGAAGTCACCTCGTTATTCCGGCGGACATCTAAGGAACCTTTGGTTAGGTGACTGCGCGACCTGACTTAGAGCCTCCAGCCCCATGCGTACTACTCCTACGCGTCCGCTCCTCGGTTCTAACTCGGCCCGCTCGCTATACTTAGTCAGAGATTCCGTAGCGTAAAGAGTTGAGTCGTTAAAATCAGCCCGGGACCATGCTGGCGTTCTGTCTCGGTTTATGTCTAAGGGGGACGGAAAACGATGAGCACCGAAGAAAACAATAAAGCCGAGCCTCATGCAGAACGCTCCATCTCACAGAAGGGGCAGGCGGAGTCTTTACTCAAGCGAGTAAATTCCCTACACCAAACGGTTCCCGAGAAGACGCCCAACCAGGGATATGACCAACTTGAAAAAAATAAAAGCTATCAGGAGTGGGCGTTCGAATATTTCGATCTACATGCGGAGATTGAAGCGGCATTTCATCAACTAACCCAGCAAGAGCTGGAAGTTGCGGATATTTCGGCCAAGGGAGATCACAAAGATAAGGAGCCGGCGCCGGAGTCGGATGAGCAAGATGATCCACTAGACGACGCCTTATATATCTTGGACGTTAAGGTAAAAAAACAATTATTCGACGGAATGGGCGCTCGTCTGGATAGGTGGAAGGCCGAGTGGAAAAAAGAACGCAGCACGCAAGGGGAAGCGCCTCAGGAAGATATAAATGTATTAAGGGCCCGATTTACTCAAGCAAAAAAACACCTCGACTCTGCTCGGATGCGCGCGCAAACGCTACGAGAGGAAATGCAGTCATCGTCCCTGGGAGAGCCCCACGAACCGGGAGGCGCCTCGGTTAAGCAAAATCTTACGAAGGTGGAGATGGACGGGCGAAAACGAGAACGGCGAATACTGGAGTTCCGCGACGGTGTCCAAATTGGGCAAATAGTGAAGAACGAAGTCGCATTCGAAGAGGCCGAGTCCCAACTGAGGACTGCAATTCACGCGAGATTGGATGAAATAGATCGGCAGCTCAATAGCAGCGAACTATTGCCGTCTGAAGAGAGCTCGTTGAAACGCGAGCAGGATCTCCTAGCAGACCAGGGACACGAACTTCTGAAAGCGAGCTGGGAAGAAGTATGGGATCGAATAATGCATCGGCAGTCACAGCTGGAATTCCTGCGAACCCAACTTCCTCTCTTGCGTCAGGAACTGCGCGAATATCGAGAGCCCTTTTTACAAGAAAGCGCTAACTTGCGGCAATGGAACGAAGAAGCGGAGGAACGCCGTCTGCTACGGATGGAACTGAGGGAAATGGAGCAGGAAGCGGTAAAACAGATAGGTGTTCTGGAGCGGCGAATCACTCAATACGATAAGTATCACTCTATTTCGGCCCAACAAAAGGCGGCGTTGAAGGAGATGCAGAGCAGCGAGATGTCGGCGCGACGCGACGACGGTTGGACGGAGGAGCGCCCGAAACGATTATGGTCGGAACTGACGCAGCTGCGCGATCGGCGCAAGCAGATGCTCCAGCAACTCCGATCAGAGGAAGAGCCAAAGCGGCGCGAGGAACTTGAGGAGGCGCTTGTTAATGTCATGCGCGAGGAGTCGGCGGAATTTAAAGCTGAGCTTGACATGCATAATTCACTGCGTGAGCCCGATATCGGTAAATTGTTAGAAGGTCGTAGCCGAGAAATATTCTCCACGTTGGAAAAGGAGATCCCATCGCTACTCCAAGACTGGATGGAGACATTATCGTTGCAGCGTCTGCGCATACAAAAAGCCGCGCCGGGTTCAGATAAAGACGCACAATTAAAGAGATTGCAGGGGATGTTCACAGAGCTGAGCCACGCAATGCATGTGATACACACGCTGAGCAAAGACCCAGTTATCTCGACAATCGATTTTATGGCGAAGTTACGAGAGGAGCGCAGAGCGGCGCGAGTCGGCCTGAGGCAACTGGTCATGCCCCCAGAAGCCAGGGCGGCGCCTGTGGCGTCCACCTTTTCTTTTCTTCAATCGACTCTTCAATCGACGTTCCAGTGGAAACAGAAAGAGAAAAAATTGTCAACTTCGATTGCCGAACAGGCGACGTTTTTGAAGGGGTGGTGTGAAGAATTCCAGAGGGTGTTACAAGAGCACAAGGACATAATAGACCACTCGGTTCTACCAGAAAAAGCCAAGGCGTCGCGATATGAGGTGATCCAGTCCATGGAGAGGGAGTTGGGCGAGCATAAGGTTGATCAATCATGGCTTGAGCGGAATAGTAAGTATGCCTTTCTTAAAGTGACTGACAATGGGCGAGTCGAGCAGCAATTTATACGTGAGCGAGGGCAATTCGAGCAACGATTGAATTGGGAAAAGAAAAGAGTCCTCAGGTGGAAAAGCTATTTGGACGGATTACGGGAACGGTCGGCAAAGCGCGACACGAAAGAGCCCCCGAAAGAGAACTTTCAACCCGCTGAATCGGCGACGACGTCAAGAAAATGGACGTCGCCGGATGGCGAACTCACTGATGAATGCATGAAGGACATTTGCAGACGGATGGGAGCCACCACAATGGAGGAGGTCACTGCCCGCGCCGATATTGTGTTTCTCGCACCTAAGGGGGGAAAAGTCGAAGGCGATCCCTTTTTCGAAGAGAGAGCAAGCGACTCTGTCATCTATCACTTTGTGGGACACAAAGAAGGCGACCGCAATAAGATTATCGTGGTAGGATTTTCGCAGCTTTTAGACTGCGGCTTGACGCGGGACCAAGTTCGCGGCCAGTTAAAAAAGCAAAAGGGAATAAATTATCCGGCGGTGAGGCTGGAGATGAGGAGGGGCTCATACCAGCCGGGCGATTCTTTTGACGTTAAGGCGGTGGAGAAAATCCAAGCTAAATCGAGCGCGGAAAATCAGCGACCCCGAAGTCCTTCCCCGAAAAGATAGGGCTTCTTTTTTAAAGGTAAGCAGTAGGCAGGACGTGAGAAAACTCCTGGCCCGTGTTACACGGCCTCGCCACCAACCGGGCCCGTTCCCGCCGCGCCCGTCCGTCACGACCAAAAAACGTGAGTAATTTTTGATTGGCGCCCAATGAATCGAATTCATCGCCCTACATTCATTTCTGGCGCCGCTGCGGTCAGCGCATTCGGATTCGAATGGCGCGGATTGGGGAGGGCGCTCAAAGGCGGTCATATCGGCTTCTCATCGTCGATGCAACTTGCCGACTCTCATCCCGGCATTTTCGCCTCCGAAGTCTCCACGATTCCTGGTTCAATCGACGCAGGCGGCGTTAAGACTCAAAAACTGATGTCCCGCCCCGCGCGCCTGGGAGCCATCGCTGTACAGCAAGTGTTAGCCGACTCGCTTTGGAACGAGAGACGAGAAGAGATCGGTTTTTATTTCGGCGTCGGCGCCTCCGGTGGATCCATGGTGGAACTTACCGAAATGCTTCGGGCAAGCATCGTGGATCGCCAATTCTCGTTGGCTCGTTTTGGTTCGGCAGGCCTGGCGGCCTGCAATCCACTTTTTGCCTTTCAACTCATGAACAATTTCACCCTTTGCCATGGCGCGATTCTCAATGGCGTCGGCGGTCCGAACAGCGCTTTTTATTCTCGAGGAAATGGCACGGTCGCGGCATTGTTCGAAGCCATGCACGCCATCGCCGATGGCGACTGCGAACGAGCACTCGCGGGTGGCGCCGATTCCGCCGTTCATGAGGTCACTTGGGCGGAACTGGAGCGCGAGGGTTATGCAAAGCAGGGATTGATTCCCGGAGAAGGCGCCGCGTTGCTTGCGCTTTCAAGCAGCGACAACAAAGCTCTGGCGATTGTGGAGCATTGTGTTTTTCAGAATTCGATCGAGGCGCTATCAATGGACCTCGATGCGGCCTCGATCGATTTCATCATCATCGCCCCTTGGGGGCAACCTGCAAGGCGGGTGCTGCGGAGAATCGTGGAAACAAAATTCACACGCGCCGCCGTGCTCGATATCAGTGAATCATTGGGTGATGCGCTCGCGGCAACGCCGGCGCTTGGCTGGGTTGCTGCTTTGGATCTGCTCCAAAGCAAAGAGGCGAAGCGATGCCTTATCCTCAACGCGGGGATTGACGGTGGAATTGGCGCGGTCGTACTTGGCCAAACGCCAACCTCCCTGGAGCATCGCGCATGACTGTGGCGGTGATTACAGGCGCGGGAGTGGTGTCCGCTTTCGGTATTGGCGTGCAAGCGTTCTTCGATGGTCTCGCCGAAGGGGGAAGCGCAATTGGGCCAATTGGATCCTTCGATGCTAGCTCTTTTCCCACGCGTTTCGCCGGTGAAGTTCCCACGGACATAGCCTCCATGGCGGAAACCTTTCGGAATGAGCATTTGAGCGGCGGCGACACTCACCTACAAATTGACGCATTCCGCGACCGCAAAGTCGTCTTCGGTCTCCTCGCCGCCTTGGAAGCATGGAACGGCGCTCAATGTGCTCAACGAGAGCAAGAAGCAGCCCTGTCCATCGCCCTAGGTCTTGAACAAGCCTTCCTTGAAGATTTCGCGCCAATTTTTTCGAGCGGAAGAATCGATTGGAAAGCCGAATCAGACATCGCAGGCGCCAATATTCGAATTCGATCGCATGTTGGATTGTGCGCGGACCTATTGGGCAAGCTGCTGGTTCTGCGCGGCCCGACATTTGTGAACGCTTCCGCCTGCGCGGCCGGTGGCCTTGCGGTCGCCCACGCCGCTTCGCTGATTCAAAGAGGGGCCGCATCCATTGTCCTTTGTGGCGGAGCCGACTCCATGGTAAATCCGCTAGGCATGGGCGGTATGACGAGGTTGGGCGCGCCGTCTCCACGCAACGAGCCGGATGCTTGCCGGCCATTCGACCGCCGCCGCGATGGTCTTGTCATTGGCGAAGGCGCCGCGATGTTTATTGTGGAATCGGAAGAACGCGCGCTACGTCGGGGCGTGACGCCATTAGCTAGAATTTTAGGTTGGGGCAGTACGCAAGATGCGTATCGAGTCACCGCTCCTAGACCGGATGGCTCGGCTGCCCGGAATGCAATGCTCCGTGCGCTCAGCCGCGCAGCACTTCAACCGGAGGCAGTGGGTTACATCAACGCGCATGGAACTGGTACGCAGCTTAATGATGTCGCTGAGGCCCAAGCCATTTGTGGCGCCTTCGGTCGTCACACTGATTCCTTACCCGTGAGTTCGATTAAAGGTGCAGTCGGTCACCTGATGGCGGCCTCGGGCGCCATTGAACTGGCGGCATGTCTGATGCCGTTTCAGCGCAACCTGTTGCCGGGAACCGCACATCATCGCGAGAAAGACCCCCTGTGCGAAATCAATGTCATTGGCGAGCAGCCAATTGAAGCGAACATCGACATTACATTGAGCAACTCGTTTGGATTCGGAGGACAAAACGCCAGCGTTATTCTCGGGAGATACAAATGAGAGCAGCGGTCGTGGGACATGCATGGCGAACGCCGCTGGGCAGTTCGGTTGACGAAGTCGTTCGCCGACTGCTTATCGGTGAGCGCGCCGCGCAACGAAATCCTCGTTTCAACGCCGAGACGTATGCTTGCACCGTCGCGGCTGCGATTGATGTGGAGCCCTCCCCGTCGCGTCATCAGCGCTTCCTTCGTCGAATGGGACTACTAGCGATGGAAACGGCTGCGGAAGCGCTTGCCGCGTCGGGATTGCACGGCAGCGACCGGGTCGGGCTTTTCTTCGGCTATGGTGGTTTGCGCGCTTACTGGAACGACATGATGCCTGCGTTGGAGAAACAGAACGAACAAGGAGACGATTCGTGGGAGCGCGGATTCAAATTGTTTCATCCGTTCTGGATGCTTCAGCATCTTTCGAACAATGCGCATGCGCTAACTGCCGAAGCGCTGTCCGCTCGCGGTGAAGGCGCGACGTTCGGCGGCGCCAATGCGGGAGCCCAAGCATTGGCCTCCGCGATTCGCGCGCTGCAGATCGGCGCAGTGGATGCTGCGTTAGTAGTTGGATACGACACGCTCATCGAGCCGGAAACTTTAGTGGAGCTTGCCGCCAGACGAGCGGCCGCGACACGGGATGTAACCGAATTGGCGGCGCCGTATGATCAAGCGGCCGATGGTTTTGTCCCTGGCGAAGCGGCTGTGGCTCTGGTGTTGCAGCGGCCGGAAGATGTTCGCGACGTTCCGGTGGCCTATGTGGAAGCAGCCAATGGCGCGGACGGCGAGAAAGGGGAGCCAAACGCGTCCACCATTGCGAACGTTGTTCGTGGTCTGGCGCGAGGCGATGAGATCGTCGATGGCGCTGGTCGCGCGGATACAACACTGGATCTGCAAGAGCGATCAGCAATCGCGGAACTGCTAGGGAGTAGGGCGCCTCTCTGTTGTATTATGGGCGCGACCGGACAACTCGGCGCCGCCGCTCCGTTAGTGCAGACAATCGCGCTAGCTGCATTATTGCGGCGGCAAACGGCGCCGCCAATTGCAAGGCTAAGGGATGTAGTCGAG
>DATLHW010000189.1:0-4911 GCA_035539675.1 Burkholderiales bacterium
GTTGTACACAATTTATTTTTTAATGTACAAAAATACGCAATATGCATGCCATACGCAACGCCAAGCGGCGGGAACCTTAACCCGGAGAGAACGGGATGACATCTGAAGTAACCGAGAAGGCGTCAGCCTCGCCCCAACGAGCCAAATCACGCGGCAAAGCTAAACGTGGGACAGCCGGCGTCGATCAGAAAATTTACGATTCAGTCTTCAACGCTGTAATGAGTCAGCGCTTGCCGCCCGGCACCAAGTTGGTCGAGGGTAATTTATGCGAACTCTTTCGGGTAAGTCGAACCATTGTCCGCAAGGCGCTTCAGCAACTGGCGCATGATCACATTATCGATTTGCGGCCCAATCGCGGCGCCACAGTAGCCTCACCCACCCCGCAGGAGACGCGGGAGATTTTTGCAGCCCGACGCATTGTTGAAGCGGCGGTCATTCCACTGGTCATCGAAAAGGCGACCAAGGCCCAGTTGGCGCAATTACGCCAACATGTTCAAGAAGAACATGCCGCGCTGGATGGCGGCGACCCATCGGATTGGATCCGGCTGACTGGCGAGTTCCACATGGAGCTTGCTGAAGTAGCGGGCAACAGCGTGTTAACGGGTTTCGTTAACGAAGTAGTCTCGCGTTGTTCACTGATCATCGCGCTGTATGACGCACGCACAAGCGTTCCTTGCGCCCATGACGAACACGAACAGTTAATTGATGTCATCGCCAACCGCGACGTTCCGCGCGCATTGAAAATGATGGACGAACATTTGTTATCCATCGAACGCCGGCTAAAGCTGGAAGAAGAGCCGCGTGAAATTAATCTTGCAGAGATACTGGGGGGCGCATGATCGTCCAATCCCTAAGAATCGCGCATGAACGATTTGTCCGACGCCGAGCGCGTGCGGCAGTCCTGCTTCGCCATCCATCGACCACCTCCCCGTTAACCCTTCCGCGTTATTCACTAGGTTGAAATTATGTTGGCAAAGGCGAACTCATCTTCCGTAACTCCCTTCACCGACGCAAGCTATCCACGCGACCTCATCGGGTATGGAAGACGACCGCCGCACGCCAAGTGGCCAAACGGCGCACGCATTGCCGTTCAGTTCGTTCTTAACTACGAAGAGGGTGGAGAGAACTGCGTACTTCACGGAGATCCTGCGTCGGAAACGTTTCTGTCCGAGATTGTCGGGGCGCAACCTTTCGTTGGCGCCCGCCATATGAGTATGGAGTCGATATATGAATATGGCAGTCGCGCCGGCATATGGAGACTGCTGCGGCTATTCGGCGATCGCGGACTTCCGCTGACAATATTCGCCGTCGGCATGGCGCTGGCTCGCAATCCCGACGCCGCCGCGGCTTTCGCTGAAGCGGGGCACGAAATTGCAAGTCATGGTTGGCGATGGATCAACTACCACGATGTTGACGAAGCGACTGAGCGGGAACACATTCGGCTGGCGGTGGAGACAATCAAGCGGCTGACGGGCAATGCGCCACTGGGCTGGTACACGGGACGCAGCGGCGAAAACACGCGTCGTTTGGTGGTTGAGCATGGCGGCTTTCTGTACGACGCCGATTCCTATAGCGATGACCTTCCGTATTGGGAAACGGTTGATGGGAAACCGCATCTCATCGTGCCCTATACGCTCGACACCAACGATATGCGATTCGCCACCCAGCAGGGATTCAACAGCGGCGATCAGTTCTTTACGTACCTCAAAGACGCCTTCGACACACTTTACGCCGAGGGCGAGAGCGCGCCGAAAATGCTCTCCATCGGTTTGCATTGCCGCTTGGCCGGCCGACCAGCGCGAATTGCGGCGCTCGCACGCTTCCTCGATTACATCCAGAAGCATGAGCAAGTCTGGATTTGCCGCCGCATCGACATTGCACGGCACTGGATTCAGCATCACTCTCAACTTTGAAGTTAACGATCATGTTATCAATTGAACAACTCAATGCGCTTGACCTTGCCGAGTTCGTCGCTCAGCTAGGAAAAATTTACGAGCACTCGCCCTGGATCGCGGAACGCACCTGGAGCGCCCGGCCTTTCGCCTCCATCAATCAACTGCATGCCGCAATGCAATCCACTGTGATGCAAGCGACTCACGAGGAACAACTCGGGCTTGCGCGGGCTCACCCCGAGTTGCTCGGTCGACTTGTCGCCGCCAGCGAGCTTACGGAAACATCACGCAGGGAACAGGCAGGCGCGGGCCTTTACCAATGCACCGATGAAGAACTTGCGCGGCTACGCGTGCTTAATCGCGACTATCGGGAAAAGTTTAGCTTTCCATTCATCGTCGCGGTACGCGGCATGACATCGGCGGACATTGTGGCGCGCATGGCGGAGCGTCTGGAGAATCGGCCTGAAGTGGAGTTCAAAACTTGCCTGGACGAAATCGGTCGTATTGCGCATTTTCGCCTTAGCGAATTAATCGATGATAAATTGGTGGCGGAAAAAACCTAACATGAGTGCAAACGACAACAACACGCTGCCCCCATTCGCGGTGAAATGGACCAACCTTGCGGCGCCCGCTCTCGGTGCCGAGGCGCTTTACGCCAGCGACGATTTTTTTGCGCCCAAGGAACGCCTGCTTAGCGCCCCGCCCGCTGTTTTCATTCCGGGCAAATACGACCTTAATGGCAAATGGATGGACGGGTGGGAAAGCCGTCGCAAACGCCGCGCAGGTCATGATTATTGCGTGATCCGTTTGGGCTTACCCGGCGTCATCAAAGGCTTCGACATCGACACCAGCCACTTCACCGGCAACTATCCTCAAGCCGCATCGATTGACGCTTGCTTATGCGAAGAAGGCGATCCCAGCGAAACAACGGTGTGGACGGCGCTACTTCCAGCGACCAAGCTTTCCGGGAACTCTCACCACTACCTGGAAATCGACGATGCAAGAGCATGGAGCCATGTACGACTTAACATCTATCCCGATGGCGGCGTCGCCCGACTGCGCGTTTATGGACAAGTGGCTTGCGATTGGTCCAACCGATCAAACGGCGACCTCCACGATTTGATCGCTGTAGAGAACGGCGGCAGAGCCATCGCCTGGAACGATGCACACTTCGGCAAGCCGCTGAACCTTCTGACGCCCGGTCGTGGCAAGGATATGGGCGATGGATGGGAAACGAGACGTCGTCGCGAGCCCGGCAACGATTGGACCATCATTGCGCTTGGGCATCCCGGCGTCATCTCACGCATTGAAGTCGACACCGCCCATTTCAAGGGCAACTACCCGGACCGTTGCTCAATTCAAGGTGCGTTGGTCGGCGATATCCCCGATGAGGCGCTTATCGCGCAAAGCATGTTCTGGCCGGTGCTGCTGCCTGAACAGCCTTTATCCATGGACGCCATTCACAACTTCGCCGCCGAAATCGCCAACATCGGCCTTATCAGTCACATTCGATTCAATATCGTTCCTGACGGCGGAGTGAGTCGCCTGCGTTTATTCGGCCATCCCAATAAAGACTGATGGAATACGTCCTGTTACCGGTTCAACCTCTGACGCGCGAAGCGTTCGCGCCGTATGGCGACGTGATTGACACGGAAGGCGCACAGTCCTTTCTTATCAATGACGGCACGACACGGCGTTATCACGATCTCGCCGCCATCGATACGCTCGCTGAAGGTGGCCGCCCGATCGTCAGTATTTTCCGCGCCATTTCGACTGCGCAGTTACCGCTGACCATCCGAGAAGTGGAACGCCATCCCCTGGGAAGCCAAGCCTTCATCCCACTGGGCGATTTGCCGTTTCTCGTTGTTGTTGCTGAAGAACAGCCCGCTGGCGTTCCTCTTAAACCTGCTGCATTCATTACCAATGGGCGGCAAGGCGTGAACTATCGACGCGGCGTTTGGCATCACCCTTTACTCGCATTCCATCAAGGAAGCGACTACCTCATCGTCGATCGCGGAGGCAGTGGCCATAACTGCGACGTTGTCGATCTTGGCTGTAACTATCGTATCGAAGCTGGTACGTAAGATTATTTTGTTTGAACAAAGGAGAACCGTATGAACCGTTTCATCTCTCGCCTAAGCGCGCTCTTGCTGGGAGCATTTACAGCAGTAGGCGCATCAACAGGCGTTGCTGCAGAAGAACCCTTAAAGGTGGCTTTCGTTTACGTCGGCCCGATCGGCGACGCCGGGTGGACTTACTCTCACGACCAAGGACGGCTGGCGATGGAAAAAGCGCTGGGCTCCAAGGTTAAAACCAGTTATGTGGAAAGCGTTCCTGAAGGCGCCGACTCCGAGCGCGTCATTCGCAAGCTGGCGGCGGACGGCAACAAGCTTATTTTCACCACGACTTTCGGCTACATGAATCCCACGCTCAAAGTCGCGAAATCCTTCCCAAACACGGTGTTCATGCACGCTACCGGGTACAAGACGGAAAAGAACGTTGGCGTATATCAAGCGCGCTTCCATGAAGGCGCCTACCTGGCTGGCGTTCTCGCCGGCAAGATGAGCAAGTCGGGCACGATTGGATTTGTGGGCTCCTATCCCATTCCCGAAGTTATTCGCAATATCAATGCCTATACATTAGGCGCCCGCAGCGTGAACCCCAACATCAAAACCAAGGTTATTTGGGTCAATACCTGGTACGACCCGGGCAAAGAGCGCCAAGCGGCGGAGACTCTGATTGCGCAAGGCTCCGATGTGCTTAGTCAAAACACTGACTCACCCGCCATCTTGCAGGTCGCGCAGGAAAAAGGCGTTTATGCATTTGGATGGGATTCGGACATGAGCAAGTTCGCGCCCAAAGCACAAATGTCCGCCTGCATTCTTACCTGGGGCGGCTACTACACCGAGATCGCCAAGCAAGTGATAAACGGAACCTGGAAAACGCAAGATATTAAGCATGGCATCAAAGAAGGAATGATCGAATTGGCCCCGCTAAACGCGGCGATCCCCGCCGATGC